>JACPIH010000009.1 GCA_016188155.1 Candidatus Woesearchaeota archaeon
GGGGCTGCACCGAAAGCTGCTTTGCAACCAGCTCAACAATCTTCTCAGCCTTCTGCTCCTGTTTAATCTCGTTAAGCTTGGCACGGCGCAGCCCCTCAGTAACCCTCCTCAGCGAAAGGTCAATGTGGCCGCGCTCCTTGTTGATGCCAATAACCTTGCACACTGCAGGCTTGTTCTCAACAACAAAATCACGGATGTTCCTAACCCTGCCAGGCGCAACCTCAGAAATGTGAATCATGCCGGAAAGGCCGTACTCCTCAAGCTTCACAAAAACAGAATGGCTCTGCACACTTGTTACAGTGCAGAAAACAAGCTCATTATCTTCAGGAAAGCCCTTCTTCTTGAGAAGCATTTTTAATTCACCACAACACCCAAACAAACAAGCGCTGAATCAGTCCAGCACTTCCAAAACGCGAGCCTTGAGCCTGGACTTGCCACCGGTAGGGTCTGCAAGGGGCTTGCCGCAAACAAGGCACTCCACAACAGTTGAAATCTTGCCAAATATTATCTGCTCATTCTTGCACTTCGGGCAGCGGACCTTTACGAATTTTGAAGTTGGCTCCTTGACTTTAACCATTTAAAAATCACCCACAAACTAGAAGATAAAGGCGGTTTAAAAAGTTATTGGACACAAAATTTGGGGTTGGAGCCTGGCAAACTACTCGAACTCCACCTTCTTAATCCTGAAGCCCTCGCGCTGGACATGCGCCTTTCCGCAGACGCCGCACTGGTACCTGAGATCGGTCTTCTTGGTCTGCTTCTTGCCTGTCATCTTCCACTGGGTAACAGGCGGCTTGCTGTAACGGCCGAGGTTGCCACTGCCTCTGGCTCGGCCTCTCCTTCTGGCACGGATTTTCGAACCGTACTTCAGAGGGCTTGGTGCCTTCTTCTTGGCAAGGAAAACCTTGTGCTCAGTGTGCTTTCTGCAAAAAGGGCAGAAGCGCTTTACTGACTTTGGGAATTTCATGTCAAGGGCAAGAATAAGGCAGTGTTTTAAAAAGGTTACGGAAGCTTTTACCTGCTTCGGGAACCAAACAAAACTGATGCTGCAGAGCGGCTTTTGTAGTGCTGGACCATGTTCTCGCCAACGCCGCCGACTGGATGACCCCTCACGAAAGTGTAGCCCTCAGGTACTTTGAAAGTCACGCTTGCAGCAAGGGCCAGCTGCTTGGGAGAGGGCTGTTGGTCAGGCAGAAGTCTCCTCTTGTGCCTAGGCACATAATAAGGTGTCACTATTCTGGAAAGCTCATGAGCCCTTTCGGATTCTTCCTGGGCTTTATGAGACTCAGTGTTGTAGATGAAATGTTCTATTGGCAACCATTTAATTGGTGAGCCCTGGCTTGTATGTGCATTAGGCTGGCCTGAGCGTTCTATCCTATACGTTCTTTCAATATCCTTGTAAACCATCATGTCTCTTCCTATGGCAGCAACAAGCAAACATACACCAAGAAAGGGGTCAAGCAAAACTGGGCCTGTACTTTCATTCATGTGCTGAACCAAGTTTGATTGCATAAATCTAAAACGACCAGTGTCATTTGGAAGAAAAATTTTTCCTGCAACTACAGTATTATCTGTGTGCCTTATAAGATAGTGAAACCCACTCTGAGGCGAATCCAGATCAATTATCGTTATTGAAGCTATGCTTTGGCCGCCTTTGTAACGCGGTTTTCCCTTGTCATCCGAAAGAATTATTTGGTGCGGAAGCGGAACGTACCTCTCCCTCTGTTCGTAGGCATACCTTAACAGATTATCAGCTGTCTTATCGGCACTGGCTATGTTAGGATAGCCCTTAATCACATCGATGTCACTCCACTCGTCGCCATCTTGAACAAGCTTGTCAATTGAAGGGTTTTCAAAAAAGCTAAGCGCATGGCCAGCAAGCCTTTGCCATTTCACCAGTGCCTCATTAAAGGCGGCTTTGTTATCAGGAGGCTCTCTGATGGCCTTTGACAGGACTTGTCCTGAAGGCGTTATGCCACTAATGTACTTTCCCTTGCCAACCATAGCAAGTGAAACAGCACGCCACAAGTCAGACACAAGCAGGTAGGCAACTCCGGCTGTAACTCCGGAATGCAAACTTTCTTCTGCAGGGAGATTTTGATTGAAAACATCTTTCTGCGGGTCATAAAGCGGACTAATCTGATAATTCAGAAGTCTAGAAGTGACGTCCCTGAACCATAGGGGGTCACGCCTGGCTTTCCTGATAAAGTCATACAAAGCCACAGCACGGGTTCTTAAGTTACGTTCAAGCTCTTCCCTTGACAAGGAGCCAACTGACAAACCATCAAAAAACGGGGCAAGTTCTGGTGGAAGAAAGCTGTGCGGCACAAACCTGCCAGCCATGTTGTTTTGGTACAACAGCAGATAAGTATTGAAAAGCGCTGTGTGCATAAGCGAATTTGTCAAGGCGTCAGGGATTGCAGCAGGAGCTACCCCTGAGAATAGCTTTCTTACCCTTGTTGACAGATCATCCGTTGTTCCATCAGCCACAAAACATCACCAAAAGTTACCACTAATAAGCAGCTAATTTGTATTGATTTAAAAACATAACTGAATTGCGGCTAAAAACAAGTCAGACCAAGTCAGGCGCGCGCTTTCAGAAAAACCTTTATATACACCAAAAGGCAGCTCTGATGGCGTTGGGATTATCAGGTGGAACGTGATGGAAGAGCAGACCGGGCAGACACAGCAGGCACAGCCTGTAAAGATAACATTCACTTACGAATCGCTTTTTGACATGGTGGTAAGGGAGAAAAGCAAGGAAGAGCTGCAGCAGCTCAGCCAGAACTTCTTCACAGAGCTGGTAAGCTACCTTAACGAGAAAAAAAGCGCCGTAAACATCCTCAACTCGGAAGAGAGGGAAAAGGCAAACAGGCAGCTGCTCAACATAAACAGGCTTGTGAAGGAGCTTTACGAGCGAAGGGAGAAAAAGATACTTGGGCTGGCGCTGGCTCGCTCCAGGGCCGGGGTTGACATAATAGACACATCCGCTCTGCTTGCCGAGGAAAAAGCGTTCTTTGACGGGCTTGTAAGGCAGCTGGACGTGTTCAGGGAAGGCGTTCTGAATAGCTTACTCGTGGCGAAAAGCCCAAAGCACATGGCTGAAGCTGCGGAAATGGCAGCTGAAAAGGCAGCAACAGCAGCCGCGGAAGGAGCAAGGAGCGAAGAAAATCCTACAAAGCTTGTGAGATTCCTGCACGCCGTGCCAAGGTTTGTGGGAAGGGAACTGGAGGTATACGGCCCTTTCGACCATGAGGATATCGCTAATTTGCCAAGGGAGATTGCTGAGGTCCTGATAGCCAAAGGCCGCGCTGAGGAAATGGCACAGGCATGACCCCTTTGCGAAAGCGGTCCGCAAGTCGGCTTGCGCCGACTGCGCCCAGTCGACTGCTGTCGACTTGGGAATCGGAAAACGACTGATTCTAAAAGCAGCGAAAGCTTAATAACCATTTCTAATCCTCTACTGAGCATGGCAACGCTGACATTCGAGGACCTGAAGTTCAGGCAGAGTAACGGGAAGGTGGTTGTGGAGTTCCTCGGAAACTACCAGTTTGAAGTGAATAAGGAAGCGCTAAGCAACATCAGCAGGTATGAAATAAGTGAAAAGGGGAGCAACAGCATAAAGTTCGCAGGCATAGATGAAGAAACGGCCAAGGGAAGGTTTAATGCTGTCCTTGACTACGGCCTTGCAAACCTTACCAATGCAACAACCAGGAAGAAAACGCTGTATGTCCACCGCTACTCCGGAATACCGCTAATCGGGACTACAAGCTTCGGCATTATCGACAGGAACACAAACATGATTGAGGTAAGGCCCCTGACCGGCTGTAACATGAACTGCATATTCTGCTCAGTGGATGAAGGATTGGCCTCAAAAAAGACATCCGAAGTGGTAATTGAAGAAGACTACCTTGTTACGGAAGTAAAAAAACTTGTTGAGTTCAAGGGCTGCGAGTGCAATATCATAATCAATTCACAGGGCGAGCCAACCCTTTACAAGCCGCTGCCAGGGCTGATACGGGACTTGAAAGCAGTTGCCGGCATAAAAACAGTAACCCTGATAACAAACGGGACCTACCTTACCGAGAAATTCGTAGATGAGCTTGCCGGTGCCGGGCTTACAATGCTAAACATATCTCTGAACGCCATTGACACGAAAATTGCAAAGATAATGGAAGGGCACGGAAAATATGACGTTGAGCAAGTCAAGAAAATGTCGGCTTATGCAGCAAAAACAACCATCAAGGTCTCACTGGCTCCGGTCATTGTGGGCGGGTATAACGAGGCAGAAATGGAAAGAATAGTTGCGTTTGCAAAAGAAATCGGGGCAACAACGGCAATGCAAAACTACCTTCACTACAAGCTGGGCAGAAACCCCAGGGATGCGGAACAGATCCAGTGGCCGGCATTTTATAAAAAGCTTGAAGAGCTCGAGAAAGAATATGGCTCAAAGCTCATATTTTCAGCGGCAGACTACAGCATAATCAAAACAAGGCCGCTGCCAAAGCCATTCAGGAAGGGACAGACGGTCAAGGCTGTGGTTGTGGCAGAAGGAAGGTATCCAAGAGAATACATTGCTGCTGCCGACGAGAGGATAATAACGCTGCCGGACTGCGAAAAAAGCCTCAGAAGCGGCGAAAAGATAAAAATCAGGATAGTGAGCGACAAGCACAACATATTTTACGGGAAAATGGTCTGATTTATGAACGGCATTAAATTTGATAAGAGCTGGCTCATATTCATAGCCGCAGCTGCTGTTTTTCTCGCAATAAAGGTTTTTGCCGCGGATTACGCTGTCAGCGACGAGAATACGTATTTCAAGATGGGGCAGCTTGTGGCACAAGGGCAAGTTCCATACAGGGACTTCTTCTTCTCACACACGCCATTGCAGATTTACATTTACGCTGTGATATTCAAGGTTTTCGGGTTCAACTTTCTGCTTCTGAAGATTCTTTCGGCAGCCGCAATTGCCATAACCGCAGCTTTTATCTTTGCAATAATCAAGGAAAGGCTTAATTTCAATATTGCAGCGGCAGCGTCTGTTGTTTTCCTTTTTTCCTACGGCACGCTGCTCTTCTCAAATTTCCCGACAGGGGCTGACTTTGCGATAGCATTCATGGCTGCGGCCTTCTATTTTTTCATGAGGAAAAGCTTTTTGGCAAGCGGAATCCTTTCAGGGCTTGCGGCAGCAACAGCACAGCTCAGCCTGCTGCTTTTTATAATTTTGGCAGCGGCAGCAGCTTTTATTCTGAAAGACAGAAAGGCAGCCGCAAGGCTGATGCTGGGGTTTGCAATTGCCTTCGGCCCTGTCAGCCTCGTTTTTCTGGCTGCAGCGAAGGGTGAATTCATAAGACAAATTCTTACTTATCACCTTAACAAGCCTGGCGAGGAGGTGGACAAGGCAGCAATATTCCTGAGGATTGTAAAGACAAACTGGCTTTTGTTCATAGCTGCGGCAGCTGCCGCCGTTTCAAAGTACAGGGTGAGGATAAGCGTCCTGCTTCCGCTGGCTCTTGCAGGGGCTTATATTGCGGCGTTTCCGCTGATAAAGAGCTCATTCAACTACTACGTGCTCTACGCGTTTCCATTTCTGGCCATCGCAGGCGGCTATGGGCTGTTTTCAGCCTATGAGCTGCTTGCTGAGAGGCTAAAGTTAAGGCGGGGTGTAGCTGCAGCTGCGATTGCGGCAATTATCGTGCTGGCTTCTTTCTCAGCTGCAAGGCAATTCAGCAGCTACGATTTCCAGGACTTTCCCATTGCAGGGGAAGCTGCGGCTTACGTCAGGGAAAACACACAGGAAGGCCAAACAATCTTTGGAGATGACTCAACAACCCCACTCATATCACTGCTTTCACGAAGGGAAATAGCCCTTAATTACGTGGACAACAACGCAATGCGGTACAGGTCCGGCATTACTGACTTGGGCACAACAATCCAGCTGCTCCAGGAAGCCATAAGCAGGAAAGAACTAAAGCTTGTTCTGCTCAGAAGGATAAAGGTTCAGGAAGGGGCTTATGTTGACTTTGGAATAGGAACAGAAGACAGATTCATGGCATTTGTCAAAGAGAACTGCAGGCTTGCAAAAGAGTTCCAGTACGAATGGAAGGACTTAACGCAGCAGCTGGAAGTTTACGAGTGCTTACCGGTTCTTACGACTGCCTGAAAACATAGAAGTGAAGCTTCCTGGCAATCGAGGCAGCTTTTTCCGGCTTCAAGAGGACAAGGGCAGCCACAGCCAACGTTAAGAGGGTCATGATGCTGCCAATGACAAATGCTGATGAGGAAAATGTGAATGTAACTTCCTTGCCAGAATCATCAGCTTTAACCTTAGCCGAAAGAAGGCCGTTAAACGATTCTGCTTCTTTTGTAACGCCGCTGAACTTCCACCCCTTGTAATAATTCTGGTTAATGACCAGGGTTGACTCAGACCCTATTTCAGGAAGCTTTACAGAAATTCTCTGCGGCGAGAAACGGGTAAAATTCAATGACTGGTTTGTTTCAGCGATGTAGGCGTTGCCGATAAAGGCATTGTAGGGAATGCCATCCACAAACTGGGGCAGAGCCCGGGTTTTGATATGCAGCCGCTCGTAGCAGTTTAGGGTGCCAATGCCCTGCAGTAGATTCGGATACTGGGAAAAGTACGGTGCAGACGTGAGCATCTGGATAAACTCTGGCTGCCCTAGGTTGGTTGACTTGATATCCAGCGGCTGCCGCGGAAAGGCATCGTGAAGCAAAGGCCTTGAAACAAGCACAAGGTCAGCAGCTACAATAACAGTTAAGATAGTAACGGCAGCTATCCCTACGGTGTCTGATTTTGACACCTTAAGCGATGACAACGATTTTGCAGCAAGCAGGGAAACCAAAAATACGAAAACTACCATGAACCTTGAAGGCCCGTGAAGCGAGCTGAAGAAAGGAAGCTCCCTCAAAAGCTGCCACGGGCCAAACGGAAGATAATTCCCAAGGGCAACGGCAAGGAAGAAAACAGCAGATGCCATAAGCTTCCATGTCTTTTTCAAAATGACAAGCGAGAGGGCGGCAAGAAGCAGGGGAACCAGCCCGGCATAAGCAGAATATTCGTGCCAGCCCCAGGCAACCTTGCCAGCCAGGGCAGCAAGCTCCTTTTGCCTGCCTTCAGGAACCAAATCACGGCCAGTCTCCAAATCATTCCCGGCCAGGGACTGGTCCCTTGACAACAGGCTCTTGAAAACAATCTTGGCAGAGGTAAGCTGGACGTCCTTTTCAGCGCTGATCCCGGAAGCAAAGTCGAGAACAGGCAGCAGCTTTACCGACGACAAAAGCAGGGCAAGTGCCAGGATTAATGCGACAGCTGCAACAGGAGCAAGCCTTTTTGCTGCCAGGGCATCTAGCAGGGAATAAAAAGCCAGAAGGGCAACTGCCGCGTAAAACGGGTAAATTCCTCCTGAGAGGAACATGAGTGCGAGAACAGCGGCAGCAGCAACCATCCACCTGACTTTTTTGGCCAGGCCTTCTGCCGATGCCGAGTTGAGATAAAAAAGGAAAACAAGCGGAAGAAGCGCAAAGGGAAAGAACGTTGTGTGGCCTGCTGCCATCCTTGCAGCAAACCAGCTGCTGAACATGAATGCAAATGCGGCGAATATGGAAGCGGAGCGGCTGCAGCCAAGCCTCCTCGCAGCCAGAAAAGTGCCGGCAAGGCCCAAAGCAAGAAAAACAAGCGCCTCAACCTTCAGCCCAACAACCGCGCCAAACAACAGCACGAAAGCGAAGAAAGGCGAGAAGTACGGCGACTGCGGATTCGCGAGAAGAACGTTTCCGCCGCAGTAGTAGGGAGTCCACAGCGGGAACTGGCTGAACGAGAGAAGGGAAATCCTGCCAGACTCATGGTAAAACATGTGCTGGTCCCAATCGTAAATTCCCCAGTTGCCAATGTTGTTAAAGATGGGCTGAAGGAAAAGAAAAGCTGCCACGAGGGAAACTGCAACTGCAACTATAATTGCAAATAGCCTCATAAGCAACCGCGCAGCTCAAGCGTATAAAAATTTTATCACGACATCACAAGAAGGTATGCACAGTGGCGGCTGCTGCAAAACCTTTTAACAGCAACGTGACTAAAAGGGAATTTGCTTATATTGTCATCAAAAACGACAACGTATTCGTGGTTGGCAGCTAAGAATTCCGCGAAGTTGTAATAAACACTCATTTTCCTGCCGGAGTAGTAAGCTACAGGCGGGCAGTTGCCAACGCAGCCGAACTCTGCAACGCTGATGCTGCGGAGATAAAGGCCCATTTCCTTTGACACCTCACGCAAGCCATCCTCATAAGCTATGGCCGGCGTGTATAATCTCGCAAATTGCGGGTAAAGAGAAACAAGAACAACAGCTGCCACGGCCACAATAACCACCACTGCGGGTTTTAAGGGAAGAAGCTGCCTTACAAACGATGCAAACCTAACAACTCCAAGCCCTATAAAAGGAACTGCAAACAGCATGAAAAGCAGCAGAAACCGCTCAGCTTCCCACTCAATGCCAGGAGGCTTTGTCACTCCCCTGTTGATTATAAATGCGGAGTATGCTAGCGTTACAAGGAGGCAGTATAACAGGAAAAGCGCGCCTGCATTCTTTCTCTGGGACTGCAGAGATAAAAAAATTGAGAGGGTAACTCCAATGCCAAGAAATGATGCCAGCAGGCCGATGCTGTCCCACAGCAGATAAGCGAAAAAGGCCGGGCTGGTGGGCTGGCTTTCAGCAACAACGTGGAAAGCTGTTTTAAACACGTAAAAAGGGCTCCCAAACCTTGCAATGCTGGAAAAAAGAAATTGCACTATCGCTGCTGCAAAAATAGCAGAGCTGGCTGCAATGTCTGCAAATCGCCTCCTCAGGTTAACCAGCAGCAAAGGTAGCAGCAAAACAAGGAGCAGCAGGTTGGTGAACTTCATCAGGACAGCCAGGGCAGCAAGCAATCCTCCGCAATAAATCAGCAGCCTCTTTTGCATCCGAAAACCCAAAGCATACGCTGCAACAGAGGAAAATGCCAAAAAAGCGCCCAAAGCATCAGTCATCACCCACCGGCTGTTAAGAACAAACACAGGCAGGGCTGCTGAAACAGCGGCAGCAACCAACGCAGGCTTTCGGCCAAAAACTGCCTTTGAAAGGAAATAAACAGGAAGCACAACAAGCGAGTTAAGGAAGGCAACAAGCAGCCTTGAAACACCCTCATAGCCAGCCAGCCCGGCGAATGGCGAAAGCAGCACAGGCAGGAGCGGAGGCCTTTGGAAGAGTTCCGAATAACCAACATCATGGCCTGAAAAAAGCCCGCCATGCAACAGGTAGATAGTTTCATCCCAGAAGAAATAAGACGTATCGGGAAAAATGGCTCTGATGACAAAAGCGAGTAAGAACAGCACAAATAACAACAGAAACGGTTTTGACTTAATCATCGTAATTACTGATTTTATCGCTGCTGCAACAACTGTTGTATGGCTTTGCCTCATCAGGAATAAGAAATGAAAATAAGAAAAAGAAACCCAAATCGTGCTTTGGCACGATTGGGCCCATTCGCTGAAAGCGAATTGGGAAAAGCCTTTGTAAGGCCTTTCTTTTTTCAGCTACTTACGGAGTTGCCGCCGGTGCTGCTGCTGGAGCCTCTACTACCGGGGCTGGAGCAACTACCTTAGGCACTGGGGCTCCCACTGTTATGTCAGTGAAGCTTGTTCCAGCTACTTCAACCTCCATGCCCTTCAGGACGCCCTTCTCCTGCCACTTGGCGTAGTCAGCAAGGACTCTTGCAGCCCTTCTGGTGTCCATGGCAGATGCGCCTGCTACAAGCAGTGCGACCTTTCCATTGGCGTTCTCGACAAGCTTGACCATTGCCTTTCCTTCGGTAAAGCCCTCTGCACAGTTTGCTGGGTTACCCATCAACGTTGCAGCTGCCGCGTTAGCACATGGCCCGCCAACAACGATGGAGTTCTGAGCTGTTATGTCAGCCACTTCCGTAGCAAGCTTGGCAGTGCCAACCTCGATTGGGCTTGTCTCATAGTAGACAATCTGGCCTGCCTCTGAAGCCTCGCTCTTGGTCACTGTCGCGCCCGGACCCGAAACAACAACTATAGGCAGCCTCTGGCTCTTGACAGGTGACTCAATTATCAAAGAGTCAGGGTCGTTGCTGACCGTGCGCCAGTCAATATAGGTACCCAGGCTTGTGTACGTCTGCCTGAGGTTGGTGTCAGCGCTTGGCGTTATGTACTTCAGGTTGGTTGCTACAGTATGTTCTGCAATGTCAACCTTTGCGCTTGCAGCTGAGATATTAAACTCTACAGCGCTTGGAGCAACGTTGTCGTAGTCGTCAGCGTCCAGCGTCTGCAGCGAAAATATAAGGCTGCCCGCATAGTTATCACTGTCAACAGTACCAGAAGCTGACGCATTCGCCGTGTAATTAACCGGATGGAACGTCAAGGAAATCTGGCCGCCACCTTTTGACGTTACGTTAATTACCTTCCCGTTGTCAGCCACTTGGTTTTCAAACGTACCTGCAGATTCCAAAGTGCCATCGCCGTCCAAGTCAATCTTCAACTGGAAGTTGCTGTTTGTGTCCAGCGAATTGTTCCATATCTTGAAGGTTCCGCCACCGAGCTTCAGGGTTGCGTCCTCAGTGCCTACGCCAGGATAGCCGGCTTGTGCCTTGTAGTCAACAGATTCTGTGCCGCCGCTGCCAAGGTTCTGGAACTCAATTTTCGGGCTGCTTTCGCCTGAGCCGATTGAGCTGAGATACCTGAGGCCGTAGGTCTTTCGCTGGCCCCGCTGCTGGGTGCTGTCAGTTATAACAAGGTAGTCGTTCTTTGTTACGGTCTGGTTTTCAATCAGCACTGTGTCGTCATCACTGTCACCCATCTTTAACCTTGTGGTGCCTGCAGTATACGCAATTGGCATCTTAACATTGTTGCCAGAGGCGTCAGCAAACTCAAGGTAATACTGGGTTGAGCCGGATGGCGTCAACTTGATTTTCTCAGTTGGCACAGGGTCTAATCCATTGTAAAGGATATCCCACGAGCTCAGCAATGCCTGAGGCTTTCTCAGCTTCTTGCTAAGCATTCCGCCAGACGGGATGTAATAGTCCTGGTCGGCTGTGACGTTGATAGCTATGCTGCTCAGCGTCATGGAGTTTGACGAACTGTTGCCGGTAACGATTGTAACCTTTGTGCCGGTTATTGTCTCAGTGCCGACCTCCATGGTTTGCTCCCCAGCAGCTGCAGCAGACCCGGCTAATGTATCACGTAGCCTGACCTTGTCAGCGCCTAGGTAGAACTCTGCCTTCCTGACACCGCCAGCGAACTCCTGTGAGATTATGTCCCTTATGCCAACCTGGGTTCCGTCCTTAAGTGTCTGGGTGTTGCCTTCCTGCAAGGAGTCAGTTACCTCACCATTAACGGTGAACTTAGCGGTTGTTGAGCCAACGAAGTCAAGCGTGACTTCATAGTCCTTGCCGCCAATCGTGTACGTCTTTGAGTCGCCCTCAGTGAGGACGTCCTTTGTGGCACCGCCCATTAATGTCAAGTCAACATCAGCGTGGCCTGTGCTATCTGTCCTTGCTTTAACGATAGACCAGTCCCTGCCAAGGAAGTTGATGCTCTTGCCCTCAAAGTTCCACAGGAACGTTCCTGTTGCGGAAATTGCACCTGCACTGTCAGTAATGTCTGTCTTGGCAGTTTCGGTAAACTCAAGCGAGTACCTTGCAATGTTGTTGCCATTCTGTCCGTCAATAAAAAGGTAATCGCCAGTCTTGCTGTTGTCAGGGTCTTCTGCATAGACAACGGACAACATGACTGGGTTGCCTGTGCTTGCGGCTGCCGGCTGGCTGTCAAAGTATATATATTGTCGGTAGTCGTAGTCGCCCTGCGTGTTGGAGAATGTTCCATCCTTGAGGAGGTTTGGCAACTCGTCCTTGCCAATGAAAGTTGTTATGTTCCTGACGTTCTCCTGCTGTGAGCTTTGAGTGCCTGCATCAAGCCTTTCAGAGAACTCAAGCTTCTTGGCGCCCTGGCCGACTCTCCAAGCCTCACCGGACAAGCTAACCTGCCCACCGCCGGTTGACTGGATTGTCTTCTTAACCCTTGAGGCATACTGCAAGGCGTTAGAGACATCAATAGAGCCTACAACGTCTGAAGAGGCTGCGCTGTCACCAACTACGAGAACTGCATTGAACTTTCCGTCCTTGACAAAAGGGTCAGGATAGTTTTTCAAGTCGGCAGCTGCGGCGGCACTTAATATAGTAGCACCCACCATGACTGCGCCTGTGCCTAAAGCTAAAATCTTACCGATAGTCTTGCGTAACTTCACTCTCAACACCTCCATGTTGTCTTACTCATCATAATGTTGCCTTTCTTTTTGCGAAACAGCTTTTGCTGCTTCCCAAAGCCCAAAATTGCAGGGGATATATAAAGGTTTTGTTTGCATCAAATGCGGCTTTAAACGCCGACTTGTTTTAAACATACACTTTTAGTTATCCTTAGTTATCCTTCCACCTGCTTTTGAACCTTTTTTCATCTGCTTCAGCCGAGCCCTGAGCTTAGGCAACACTGCATACCTTGCAATACTGCTTATGCCGGTAATCCAACTGATAAGGGCTAACTGATGACACCTACTTTATAAAGTTTTCGGAACTGGAGGATATAAATTCGCCAGAAAATAGCCAAAAACGTATATAGGAATGAGTATTAATAAAGGTTCGGGAATCCCTAGTAGGAAAGGCCAATAGTGCAAAAATCGCCGAACCGGCATCAATGACAACTTTTTTATAATAGGGCAGGTTAATCGCTGCAGCACAAAACACGGCCAGAACAGAGAACTAAAGCGGCAGCAAAGGATAACAGTTTTACAACGCTACGTTTTTCTCGACAAGAAAAACGCGGGGATGCCGCAGCGGCCAACCGGGGCAGGCCTAGGACCTGCTGGCTTAGTGCCTTCGGCGGTTCGAATCCGCCTCCCCGCACTCAACATTTTTGTTCGCAGCGGCTCACAAAAAGCTTGACCAAAAACAAACGCAAACGAAAGAAATTTATAGTAGTTATTACTAATAATTCCTAGTAAATAAGCGCTTATTAAGCGTTTTGGCTTCGGCATTTGCAAAAAACCCGACGACAAAATAGAAAGAGCCTATGCGCAGAGGCAGCAGGCGGTGTAAAAAATGGCTGTTTCAAGGGTAACAAGGAACTATCAGGTAACTGTGCCGAGGGAGATAAGGGAGCTGGCAGACATCAAGGTAGGCGACATGGTGCTCTTCATTAAAGAAGGCGAAGATGTTGTCTTAAGGAAGATAGACAAGGAGCTGCTCGGCAAGGGCTTTGGGCTGTGGAAAAAAGCGCAGGAAAAGACGCCCTGGCTCGTTGACCGGTTCCTGAGGAAGGAGGCAAGGCAGGCGCCTAAAAAAGTTTAGAAAATGGCAAAGAAACTATTAATCAGCAATGATGTCTTCATTGACTACCTGGTGGGTGAGCCGCGTGCAAAGGAGTTCTTTGAGCAGCTGCCCGAAGGCATATTCTATTACTCAGCGCTGACCAAGCTGGAACTTCTTTCGGCAGAGGTGTGCTCTGACTCAAACGTAAGAAGCGCGACAGCGGCAATGCTATCGCTGGGAAAAAAGGCTGAAATTGATGATGCGATAATAGGGGTAGCGGCTGAGCTCAGAAGGGTGCACAGCCTCTCGCTGCCGGACTCGGTAATGGCGGCCACCGCCCTGCACCTGAAGGCAGAGCTGGTCACCAAGAACGTCAGCGCCCTCAAAAAGATAAAGGAACTCCTGCTGATGAAGCCGTACTGACACCTTGCTAAGCGCTGCTAAGCGCAAAATAAAGCTGCGCAACATTTTTAAAGGAGCATCTTTTCCGAACTTTGAACATGACAGACGCAAAGCTCGAGGAAGCAAAGCCGATTGTTGAGGCTGAAAAAAAGGGTAGCACGCAGGGTAAGCATGAGCATGATATTGTGACGGCTCTTTCGGTTGATGCCAACCAGCTTATAGAACTACTGGCAAAAGAGCTGCAAAGCATCCCGCAGATAAAGCCGCCAGCATGGGCTCCCTTCGTAAAAACAGGAGCCAGCAAGGAAAGGCCGCCAGCAAGAAAGGACTGGTGGCATGTAAGGGCTGCATCGGTTCTCAGGACAGTGGCAAGGCTTGGGCCGGTTGGAACATCAAAGCTCCGAACCAAATACGGAGGAAAGCACAGCCGCGGCTACAAGTCAGAAAGGTTCGCTCGCGGCTCAGGAAGCATAATAAGAAAGGCAATGCAGCAGCTTGAGAAGGCAGGCCTTGTCAAGCAGGCTGTAAAAGGCGTTCACAAAGGCAGGATAATCACGGAAAAAGCATCATCCATACTGAGGGCTGCAGCGCACAAGGCACTGGCAGAGCCAAGGAAGGCAAAAACTCAGAAGATGCAAGCTCCGCAATCACACTCAACACAGGCAGCAGTTATACAGTCTCCAACAGCAGAAAAGAAAGAAGCAAAGGAGACGAAAAAGCAGTAAAAGAAAGCCTAAAGATGGATACTGAGCTCGAAGATTTGAAGAAGCAAAGATTAGAGCAAATCAAACAAGCATACGCCGGGCAATACCAGAGATATGCAACCGAAAGGCAGCAGGCCGAGGCAGAAACAGCCCAGCAGCTGGAAGCCATTGAAGAAATAGTAAAGGCTCACCTCACCAAGGAGGCGCTGCAAAGGTACGGAACCCTGAAGCTGGCACATCCGGAAACAGCAACACAATTCATCGTGGCAGTAGCGCAGGCCATTGAGGCAGGAAGGCTGAAAAGCTTCCTAAGCGAAGAGCAGATGGTCAATGCGCTGAAGCAGATATCAAAGCTTTCGCAGCAGCAACAGCATGGAAAAATTAAAGTGGTAAGGAAATAAAAAATGGCACGCTACAAACATCCTAGCAGGAAACAAAGGCTTGCGAAGAAGGCAGACCAGACAAAGTGGGCACCCTTCTGGACAGTGCCAAAGACGTACGGCAAAGGAAGAAAGATACACCCTGGAAGGCACACGGCTGTCAAAAGAAGCTGGAGAAGGCAAAAATTAAAGGCTTAAATGTGATGGGAAATGGCTGCTGTTGAACGAACACTAACAATCAACCTGAGAAAGGAAATAATGAAGGTGCCTGACTACAAAAGGGCCAAGAAGGCCGTAACGGCCATAAGGGAATTCCTGCAGAGGCACATGAAGGCAGATGCCAAAGACGTAAAGATAGGAAAATACCTCAACCTAAAGATTTGGGAGCACGGCATAAAAAAGCCGGCACACAAGATAACAGTAATTGCCAAGAAGGACGACAAAGGCATAGTGACCGCAGAGCTGCCAAGCATACCAGCCAAAAAGCAGAACGAAAAGAGGCTCAAGGCAAAGGAAAAGCAAGGGAACAAGGCAAAAACACCAGAGCAAAAAGAGACGAAAGCCACGGCAACGCAAACTACGGCAACAACTGCGACAGCCGCAACTGAAAATAAGGCAGCCGCACCAGCCGAAGCATAAGGATTCTATAATATTGTATTCTACCAATTCCAGAAAGATTTATTAAAAGGGTTGCCCGGATTTGTAGGCCATGGATGAAAAAATGGTGATAGAGGATGCAAAAAGGCTCCTTATACAAAACCGAAAGACTGTAGGCAGCTGGACATTCACAGTTCCTTCTCCCCATGAGTACAGGCACCAGTGGCTTTGGGACAGCTGCTTCCACGCAATCGCTTTAAGGCATTTTGACACGGCAGCTGCCGAGAAGGAGCTTCTAAGCCTCGTTGCCTCCCAACACAGGAACGGAATGGTTCCCCATGAAAGCAAATATGTGCTCTTCGGGATAAAACTGCCCTACACGAGCAGGATAACCCAGCCGCCGCTCATCGCAAGGGCAGCCCTTGATGTTTACAAAAAAAGCAGGAACAAGGACTTCCTCAGGCAAATCTTTCCTAAGCTTCAGCTTTACCACAAATGGCTGGAGGAAGAAAGGGAAATCGGCAACGTCCTGAAAGTAGTTGACTCCAATGAAAGCGGCGAGGACAACTCAGTGATATGGGATGATGAGTTTACTGTTCCAGTTCACAAGACTTATCTCAGGTGGTTCACAACATACATGCCCGGTTTCCCGCAGCTCGCGATGATAAAAAGCGTAAAGGCAACCGCAATCTACGCTGACGCCCTGGAAAGCATGGCAGGGCTTGCACGGATTTTGGGAAACAAAAGCCTAAGCAGCCATTACTCCGAAAAGCACTCTAAAGTTGTTGCGGCGATGAAAGAAGCGTTTAAGCAGAAAGACAGAACCTACTGCAGCCTTACCCATAATGGCAAGCCGATACCTTACAGGACAAACTCAATGTTCTCGCCACTATTTGCGGCTGCAATAACCAAAAAAGAGGCAAAAAGCCTTGTTGAAGGGCACCTGCTGAACGAAAGGGAGTTCTGGACGCCTTACCCAATACCAACGGTTGCCATTAGCGAGAAAAAGTTCTCTGCAAAAGGATACTGGCGCGGCCCCATGTGGATAAACGTGAACTGGATAATTTACAGGGGATTGCTGCGCTACGGCTTCAAAGATGTTGCAGAGCAGCTGCTGCAGAAAACTATCGCTGCAATAAAAAAGAGCGGCTTCAGGGAATACTACAACCCGCTCACCGGGGAAGGGCTGGGAGCAAAGGACTTCAGCTGGAGCGCCCTGGTAATGGACATGATACTCCAAAAGTAGTAAGGATTTATATACAAGCTCTCATTTTCACCATCCCAGCGCATAAAAACGGGCTTTACCGGAAGCCCCATGACCCTTTCCCAAGTCGACAGCTGTCGACTGGGCCCAATCGCAGCAGCGATTTGGGTTCTAAAAGGGTCAATCCAAAAACTGCGAGAGAACAAAGCAAACCGGCCATCAAACGCTATTGTTCTAAATATTTATTTGAAATGCAAGAGGAAGAAACTACATGAAAATAGAAGAACTTAACCTAAACCCGCTGCTTCTCAAAGCTGTCAAGGGCATGGGATTCACAGAGCCAATGCCCATACAGGAAAAGTGCATCCCCGAGATAAGGCTTGGAAAGGATGTGGTGGGGCAATCAAGCACGGGCTCCGGCAAAACAGCCGCCTTTGGGCTGCCTATCCTGGAAAAGATACGGCCCGGGGTGGGGCTTCAGGTGCTTATACTTACGCCAACAAGGGAGCTTTGCGTCCAGGTCACAGAAGCACTAAATGAGTTCGGAAGGTACATTCACGCCAGGGCTGCCAGCGTATATGGCGGAGTTGGAATAGACCCCCAGATAAGAGCCATCAGAACGGCAGACATTGTCGTGGGAACGCCAGGAAGGATTCTTGACCACCTGGAACGGAGAACAATCGCGTTCAATAACGTAAAATTCCTCGTTCTGGACGAAGCTGACAGGATGTTTGACATGGGATTCATAGACGATGTTGAGCGAATCATAAGCAGAGTGCCGAAGGAAAGGCAAACCATGCTGTTCAGCGCAACCTTCTCCTCAGGAATACAGGACATAGTCAGGAGGCACATGCGCTCGCCGGTAAATGTAAAGGGAGAGATTTACGTTGACAAGAAACTGCTGAAGCAGGTATATTACGACATTAAGGTTTATGAAAAATTCTCGCTCCTGGTTCACCTGCTGAAAAAGAGCACATCAGGGCTTGCGCTGATATTCTGCGCAACAAGGAGGGAAGTTGACGTAGTAGCAAAAAACCTGAAGATGCAGGGAGTGAATGCAATGGCAATCCACGGAGGACTTACGCAGAACAGAAGGCTGTACGCCCTCGACTCACTGAAAAAAGGGCACATAAACGTGCTGGTTGCCACTGATGTTGCCGCCAGAGGGCTTGACATCAAAGACATCTCCCACGTCTACAACTATGATGTCCCTAAATCCTCGGAAGAGTATGTTCACAGGATAGGAAGGACCGCAAGGGCAGGCGTGGGCGGCGATGCGGTAACGTTGCTTTCAGATAGGGATTACGAAAACTTCAGCAGTGTACTGCGGGACCGCACGCTTGAAATCCGCAAGGCAGAACCGCCTCACTTTGAAAAGGTCCAATTCGTCAGGGTACAGCGCGAATTTGGCGGAGCAGAAAGAAGGGATTTTGGCAGAAGCCCCCAGCACGGGCCGCGGCGCTACGGGCAACCGTCACATGGCTCGTCGCACGGCAGCTACGGCGGCTACCGCAGCGAATCACCACAGGACAGCATGAACACGAGCAGGGGCAACCGCCAGGACAGGAGCAACGAAAGAAGGCCATACCGCCACAGCTCAGGCGGCGGCTCACACCGTTCGGGCGGCAGCCAGGGCCGAGGACGCTATTAATCAGTAAAATTCTTTAATAGCTGCCCAATCATGTGCTGACAATGGAAAATCTGCTTCCCTTCGAAAAAACAAAACGGGAAATTCTGGTAAAAAGAAAAGACGCCACAACTTCCGAGCAGCACGGCTGCAGGCCGGAAGACCGCAAAACAGAAGAGCTCATCAGCTACGGCATCGTAAACCTTGACAAGCCAGCCGGACCGACTTCGCACCAAGTGACTTCTTACGCGAGGGACATCCTAAAAGTGAAAAAAGCAGGCCACTCGGGAACGCTTGACCCAAACGTAACAGGGGTGCTGCCGGTAGCAATCGGAAGGGCAACAAGGATAGTGCAGCTCCTTCTTACCGCAGGAAAGGAATACGTTTGCCTCATGCACATCCACAAGGACATTGACGAGAAAAAGCTTCGGGAGGTGTGCACAGAGTTCACCGGCAAAATAAAGCAGCTTCCCCCGGTAAGAAGCTCTGTCAAAAGGCAGCTGAGGGAGAGGACAGTTTATTATTTTGAGCTGCTGGAAGTTGACGGCAAAGACGTGCTGTTCAAAGTTGGAACGCAGGCAGGAACTTACATAAGGAAGCTTGTTTCTGACATTGGTGAAAAGATAGGTGGGGCGCATATGGTCGAGCTGCGAAGGACAAAGGCAGGGCCGTTCAGCGAAGATGATGGAACCCTTGCGACTTTGCAGGACTTGGCTGATGCATACCACTATTACAAAAATGAAGGCAATGACAAATACATCAGGCACATAATCCAGCCCGTAGAAAGGGCTGTTGCCCACATCCCCAAAATCTGGATAACCGACAGCGCTGTCGAAAGCCTATGCCACGGTGCGCCATTGCACATGCCAGGGGTTGCAAAGCTCGAGAACGGCATAGGCAAAGGAGACACTGTGGCAATAATGACGCTAAAAGATGAGCTAGTGGCCTACGGAAAAGCAGCAGAAGACTCACAGAAAATCCTGAAAGACGAGAAAGGCCTTGCCGCAAAGGCAGAAGCGGTGTTCATGAAGGAAGGGACTTATCCGAGAATGAGAGAATAGCTAACATCTATTTTTTCTTAGATGAAAAGAGATTTTTATGCGAAGTGTAAGCACCTAAAAGTATTGCAGCAAAAACAAGTAGGTTGCCCGAACCAGGCACATCATGACCCATGGTCAAATACGCGATTCTCCATAAAACGCCATATAACCAGACAAAGCCGAAGAATAACCCGGCAATTTTCAACCAGGAAAGCTTCGTTTTACCTTTCAGTGAAGCAACAGCCTTAAACCCGCAAAAACCATAAATTAGTAGATACGGCACGAGAAGGGTGATAAGAGCCAAACCAAAAGAAACATTAGAAAAGTCCAAAAGAAAGAAAGCGAGATTTCCAGGGATTGAACCGGCCACATATGCAATAATCGACCAAAGAAACACTACCTTAAGGTCGTTTTTTATTATATTCATCAAAAAAGATCTCGAGAGAATCAGATATATAAATTTAATTGCGCAAATCAATCAACCGTGAAAAGCCCGCTGCTGCTGTCAACCTTGAAAAGCCCCATTCTTGCACCGGCGTCAAGCCAAGCGTGGGCATAGCTCGCAGCTGCCAAAGCCGTGAGGAGGTCTCCTTTCTTTGCAAAATGCTTAGAGTCGCTAAGGTAATTCTTTGCCATCGCGAGGAAATCTGCAGCAGACTTGAATTCTTTTGAGCTTTTGTCTGAAGCCGCAATTTTGACTAAAGTCAACGCCTTCTCAGTCATTGACCAGTACTTCTCCAGCTTTTGCTCAACTGCTGCGGCTGCCATAGGGAGGGCGAACGAGGGGCCGCTTTAAAACTTTTACCTTTAAGTATTTGCTAAGAAAAAAGCTGAATTTCTGCAGGCAAGGAGATTTTTAAGCCCTTTTGAGCTTGCATCCTTTTCCTGAATCCCATGATTCCTATGCCTGTAACTTTTTTTGTTTTTTTGTCTATCCTCTCGAATACGCCATCACCCAAATTTTTATAGTGCCCTTCACCTTGGTCGCCAATGTTTAGCTCCAAGAAGTCGCCTTCTTCGTCATAGTACAGGTTCAGTTTTCCAGTCATCTTATTTTTTCCTTTCATTTTATTTTGTCCGTGTAGAAGCTCGTAATTACAAAGCCTTCCCCGTTTAAATACTTAACTGAAATGAATAAATACTGCTTTTTCTCCTTGTAGTAGCGGTAGTAAAAGCTTACTGCTGCATCGTATGAAAACGACATTATTTTATCAGGGTATCGCAAAGCGTCTTTTACTTGCTCTGCCTGATCCGACATTTCTGGATGTTTTTGAATATGCGCCCATCTTTCTTTTGTCAGGTAGATTGTTCTTCCGGTTTTATCCTTAATTTCAAATACTCTTAACTTAACCATGTTTCCACTCACACAAACTCCGGAGGGCGTTTCTTCCTTATTACGATAACGAGCTCAAGGTCAAGCGGCTTATTGTAGAAGACTGTCCTTTTCTTCAGCTCAGAATACCTGCTCACCTTGGCGACTTTAAAATCGTGCTTATCCAAAATTTCAAAAACCTCCGATTTCAGGTGGGCAGCAATCGTATGAAAGCATTCCTTATACTCCTCAAAGTCAAGGATGCTGTGGTTGACAAGCACGAATTTGTTTTTTCTCATTTTTTCACGCTTTTTTTACAAAAGTTTAAATATGCTTGAGTAACAATCTGCGTTTCGATGAGGGCGGAATTCGTAGCCATTTGCTACGGCAAATTGTGAGCCGATGAGGGGAATCGAACCCCTTCCTTCCGCTTGATGAGGGCGGACGCGTATCCAATTCGCTACATCGGCTTTTCACTTTTCTCGCCGCTGCCAAATTCTCAAAGAACTTGCTTAAATACCCTAGCCGGGCACGTGTCCAGTGACGTTGCCTAAAAGGGCTGTAGGGGCTAAATTTGGGTTCTACAGGCGCTGCAAAGCCATTGCGCAAAGTTTCCGGAAATGTCCAGTGGTTCTTGCGGAAAATAAGAAAAGTTTTCAGAAATCAGGTTAAGGAATTACAATTTCAGCAGTTTCAGGCTAAAAATTTTTATTAGAAAACTTTAAATAATTGCACTAAACAGGAAAGGTGTTATGGTGCGGAGGAAATTATTAGTTGCTGTTATGTTCGCTTTTGTTTTACTTGCAACCCTATCGCTTTTTGCTTATGCAGCTTCAGGACCTTCTGTTGCCAAAACTGTAAAGGAAGACGAAAAGCCAAAGCCACAGGTTCAAAAGGCCGGGGAGGTAACTGCGGATGAAGCTGCAAAATACAAGTGCAGCGACTTAACGGCAATGAATGACAGGATAAGGTGCAGGCTTAAGCTGCAGGAAGAAAACGAATATGATTATCTGCCGGAAGAGTGCAGAGCATTGGTAAATGAGTCAAGAGGAAAATGCGTTGCAGACTACAAAAAGTCGCAGCAGTGCTGGACGTCGCTGAACGACACAGAAAGGTTTGACTGCGCAAAGAAGTCATTCGGGCTCGTTGGAACTGTAGCCTCGCAAAAGGCGCAGTGCAACAACCTTACCGGAACAAACAGGTCAGGCTGCATACTGCAGCTAAGGGACAGGGTGGACGCAGTAGTGAAGTTCAGGATTTACAACCTTGAAGAAAAAGCGCAGCGCCTGATGGAAAAAGGGCTTGCAACTGAAGAGGCCGCCGCTAACTTCATTACGCAGATGGAGCAGCAGAAGCAGAACTACAACGCAGCCCAGGCAGTAGCTGAGAAGAAGGCTGTTGTCAAGGGCGTGCAGAAGCTGTGGAAGGAGTTCATAAGCAACATGAAGCCAGGGCTGGCCGGTAAAAACGTGAGCAAAATATGAAAAATCTTGCAGTCATTGCGGTTATTGCAGCGATAATTGCCACAATGGTACTTGGCGGATGCGCACCACAACAGTCGCCAGAACTACCAGAACAACCTGCACAGCCGCAAGAACAGCAGCAACAGCTAACACTACCACCTGAATCTCAGCCGATTGCACAGCAGCCACCAGCGCAACAACCTGCAGAGCAACAAGCGCCAGCTACAACACCCGTAACCGCCGGGGATGATGACCTCTACAGCGACAACCTTGACCAATCACTGGAAGAATTAGACCAGCTTGAGTAAATAAAAAATTGGCAGTTGCACCAGCTGCCTTCTGAAAGATTTAAATAGTCCTGCACTGCTGTCTGCAAAAGCCAAAAAATGAGGTTTTCACCACTAGAACTGACAAAGGACCTGGCAAGCCTGACCTACCATGACGTAGCCAGGAGGAGGCTGGTAACGCCATTCCTCATATTCATCTCATTCCTGCTGGCTTTTGCCACCACAAGGGCGGTAGCCTACTTATTCCCGTCAGTAAACCTGATAATAGGCCGTTACCACATCCACCACTTCTACTACGGCATTGCGCTGCTTGTTGCATCAAACTGGATAGCCCTGATAACGAACAGGCCATGGCCAAAATACTTTGCAGCAGTGCTGTCCGGGTTTGGCCTCGGAATCATTGCCGATGAGATAGGGCTGCTGCTAACGTGCACATCTCCTCAGTTGCTGCAGTGCGACTATTACGCCAGAATAACCCTGGACATATTCATAGCTATTGTGGCAGCCTTCCTCTCGGTGCTGTATTTAATGCCGGTGATGAGGAGGTTCAGGAGGGTAACCTACAGGACCCTGATGCTTATGCTCGGCGTATTCAGAAGGAGACGCTGACTCTGATTATTCTTTTAGGAATAATTCTTTCACAACAGTTTATAAACAAGAATATTGCTGGAAGTGGCGTGGCAATTGCAGCAATGAAGAATTGCAGCGCATATAACGGAATTAAAAATGGATGAGGTGGGCAAGGAAATGACTAAAATAACATACGTTACTTCAGAATCAGTAACAGAAGGGCACCCAGACAAAATCTGCGACCAGATTTCTGACGCAATACTTGACAGCCTTCTAGCGCAGGACCCGTACTCCAGAGTGGCTGTTGAATGCCTGACAACTACAGGAACGGTTGTTGTTGCAGGTGAAGTAACCACGCGTGGCTTCGCAGACATACAGACAATCGCCAGGAGAAAGCTCCGCGAAATAGGATATACAGACCCTCGCTTCGGCATAGACTGCGAGGACGCAGGGGTCCTAGTTGCGCTCCACGGGCAGAGCCCTGACATTGCACAGGGCGTTGACAAGGAAGGAGCCGGAGACCAGGGCATGATGTACGGCTTTGCCACTACAGAAACGCCAGAGCTTATGCCACTTCCCATAATGCTGGCCCACAAGCTCACAAGAAGGCTGGCGGAAGTCAGGAAAACAGGCATCATAAACCACATCGGGCCTGACGGCAAGTCACAGGTAAGCGTTGAGTACCATGATGGAGCTCCAAAAAGGGTAAGCACGGTTGTCATAGCTGCACAGCATACAGACGATAAGGACGAGGCAGCACTCAAGCAGGAAATCCTTGAGAATGTGATAAAGCCGGTGTGCGGCAAATACTTTGACAGCAACACCAAGGTGCACATCAACGCCACAGGCAAGTTCGTAATCGGAGGGCCGGAAGGCGATACAGGAGTTACAGGAAGGAAGATAATCGTTGACACCTATGGCGGTGTCGGGAGGCATGGAGGAGGGGCTTTTTCAGGGAAAGACCCGACAAAAGTTGACAGGTCTGGGGCATATGCTGCAAGGTGGGTTGCAAAAAACATCGTTGCCGCAGGATTAGCTGACAAGTGCGAGGTGCAGCTCTCTTATTGCATAGGCGTTGCAGAGCCGACCTCAGTAAATGTAGACTGCTTCGGCACAAACAAGGTTGAAGAGGAAAAAATTGTTGCAGCAGTGAAGAAGCACTTCAAACTAACGCCAAGGTGGATTATTGACACGCTTCAGCTGCGCAGGCCCATTTACCAGAAAGCGGCAGCCTATGGCCACTTCGGCAGGACCGACCCTGACTTCACCTGGGAACGGACAGACATGGCAGAAACGCTGAGAAGGGAGTGCGGGATGGCCGAAAGAAGGGCTACGGTTGCCGCGGTGGTTGGGGATTAACTCAAAATTTGCAGGTTTATGGCAAAAGCTTTTTAAATAAGTAATTACTCATTAGTGGTTATGGATAGCCATGTTAATTATCAGGCTGTTGTTGTTGACTGCGTAAACGTATGCCTTGAAGATGGGCAAGCAAATGCTATGCCTGCCTTAGAAAGGATACTTGGCGTCCCGACATCTGATATAGAAAAGGCATTAGGCGGCGATTTGCGGGCAGCCTACACCACTCGCAGACTGACTGCAGAGCAATACTGGGATACTGTGATAATGGACATTCTTCGCCTCTCAAAATCTGGGGTTATTGAAAGAATTGCTAGTGCGAGAGGAGTAACTGCAGAAGACGTTGGCAGCCTAGGAAGCTTGGAAACCGTAATCAATGAGCATTACAAGCCCATTCCCAAAGTAATAGATGTCCTTGAACGCTTAGAAAAAATATACCTGCTTGGCATGATATCCAACACATCATTCGAGAGGTCAACGTACTGGCAGGCAAACTTTCCTGGGATTTTCAGACTGTTTGGCCATCGTGTACTCTTTTCCAACCTGCCACCGTACGTGAGAAAGCATCAAGGGTTAAAAGAAATGTTGAACTTAATGTCTGTTCATATGAACTTGCCGGTTGGGAGCATGATTTACGTTGATGACAAAAGCCTAAATGTCGAGGCTGCTATTGACGCTGGCGTTGGCGGAAGCATACATTTGACAACTACGCCGCAGTTGCCGCTAGCAAGCACTCAACAAGAACTTGCGCTCCCTTCTTCGAGAATTGTTGCGGCAACTTACGACACCTTTGAGAGCGTCTTAAAAGAGAGCTACCAGCTCAAGTTATAGCTGATTTAAGAGCAGACCTCAGGGCAATGTTTATAAAGAGAAAAAGACCTCCCTTCTCTGTGACATAAGTCAGTGAGCCATACCATCTTTTTATTAAAAAATCAAGCCAGAAAGGGAATCAGCTTATTGTACCAGGGGGCATATTGGGAGCGCGGTGAAAGTGAAAACTGAACCATTGAATGTTAGTTTAGGGGAAGATGAATTGGGGCAGGAACGTAGGTTTAACGGGGACGGTCATAATGGAAATGGGAAAACAGACACCATAGACCCCAGAACAATGGTTCTTGAAGCACTTCTGGCTCAGGCAGAGAACAACAGATATATTGTGGTAAGGCTCGGCGAAAACCAAGCAATCATGGGAGAGGTTGCTGAAGGTGTACGGGAAGCCTTGCACAGCGAGCGCTTGAAAAGTTCTATGCCACCAGGCTATGCACAAAACGTTGATGTGCTTGTTGCTGCCGATACAGTTCATGCCATACAATACCTTCAGGAGAAGGAGTATCACAGAGTTTCTGGAATTATAATGCATCCTGAAGAAGTGCCTGAGGGCGACCACCTATTACGAGTTCTTAATGGTGTCGACACTCATCGCGTCATAGACCTTAGTCAAAAACCATCAATTTTCGCAGGAGGGGTGGTTAATAAGGAAGCCCTGTTAGAAGAGGTTATAGCAATTTTGCGGCATAATTACAACGTCCTGCAGGAAGTAATATCAAACTATTTACCAAAGGGGGAAGTGCTTTCATCAGGTCTTTTGCCGCCTGCTAGAATCGGGCAAAATGACATTACACTGGAAGGGATTATAGAAACTAGGGAAGGGCTTAAAGACGCATGGGCAGCTAGAAAAAATGCGGAATCCATAAATACAAAGAGAGCGATCGAAGCCAAAAGACCCAGGCAACAGGTAACACAGGTTGTTCCAGAAGATATTCAAAAGGCCATACAAGCACTAGCAGCAACAGACTACCCGGCGCTAAAAGGGCAGGAGTATGCCGCACCCGTACCTACAGACCCTAAAGACCCTGATTTCTTAAATGACACACGCAGGCTCAGCAAAGAACTTGGTGAACTTGTGGAGATTATATCGTCTTCTGTGGGTGCTGGAGGCACTCCCGGGCTAACACACTTTTACAGGTACGCGACGAAAGGCATTATAGGCTTATTCGATGAAAACGTCCAGGCAACACCTGAACAAAAGTTTATCTGGGTCAAGCCTTATAATACAGCTGCAGAGGTCCAGGCTCTTTTCCACCAGTTCTTATTCAACCAGTTTGATTTGCAAAGAGACAGGGGCATAAATGTTTTGCATGAACCTTTGGCGTACCATTACTCAGAGCGGCTTGATCAATACTTTGTCATCTCGCGCGCACCCCTACTTGCTATAACTGCTGAAGTTGCGAACCAAGTAAAAAAGCTTGGGCCTGATTTCTTTGATGGTTACCTTGGCGCACTGATGGAGATAGGGTTTGAACAGCTTGTTAAGTATAAGGGGACAGCACAAACTGGTTTTGATGCAAAACAAAGAACCTTAATATTGCATGGGTACAAGGCAAAAGCGATAACAGCCAAAGATGATTTGGAAAGGGCTACTGGAGAAAAATTATCAGAAGCGGAGCTGCGTTTATTCTTGGAGTCGTTGGGGACTATTTTTGACGACGTATCTCTCTGGGACCCGCAGCTCTTTGGTCCGATTATGGACTATAAACCTTATAACAACGGGAACAGGCTTGGAGTCATAAGACCATCGCCTGAACTAGTTCGAGCAGTGTTGTTTGGTGGGAGAACAACGCAGCCTGAGAGAGAGTCTGTTACACGCAGCATGAGAGAAACATACGGTATTCTTGAACACGAAGGAAGACCAGGAATCACTTTAGAAGATTCTTCCCACATGATTGACTCTCCAGAATTACTAATAGAACCTGCCAAAAGGCCACATTTCTTCGTGTCGTACATAACGGCAGTGATGCCAAACGCCACAGACCGGGAATTATCCGGCGTATGGCCTGCATATTTTGGAATGGAAGAAGGCAAAACGATTCGTAAAATGCAGCGAACGGTCCATTACATGATTACGAACTTCAGGAACGCTCCGAGGGAAGAAGTTGGGAAAAATTTTGAAAGCTATTTGGAGGGCTACAGAACTTATGCTGGGTGGCTAGCTCAGACAGCTTACGCCGCAGTAATTTTAACCTCACAACATTTAGGCGATAAGTTTGACCAGCAAGTAAAAGTGGTAAGTCAGTTATATTCCGAGCGGGAGCCAAAGTTACCTTCAAGCCCCGGAGCTTTGGCAGCTTTACCGAGGGCTTTCTATGGCACTTTCGTTGCGTTGCAACGCCTCCTTGAACTTGAACCGAAAGCTGGTTTGCTGCGAAGATTGGATGTTTTGCGCTAAACTTTCTTACAATGCAAGCACCATGTAAGGGCCTAACATGCAGAATACCCTGTTTGTGATATCAATAGAATGGTGTATCATCCAGTAATCTGCGTATGTCAGCTTTCTTTTAAACAGGTCATGTGCCTCGTCAATTACTCTGTTGCGTTCATTCTTCAAGGCAACAATTTTCGCAGTGTCAAACTTGTAAAACAGCTCGTAATAAAGCCTTAAAAGCTTGCTTGATGACTCAAATAAATCAATGACGTCTTTGTTAAGCTTAGTTTGAGTGGAACTCAAATTTGCAAAATGGTGGCAGATGTACTTGTACTGGTCAGCAATGTGCTCCAACTCCTCAACAATATAATATAAAGGACCGAGTTTTTTAAAATTAAAAGCAGAATTCTTCTTATTAAGTGCCCTCCTGCAAATAATCGTGAACCTGTTATTGGCTTCTTCCAAAAGAGCTACGTTCTTTAGATGGTCATAGTTCCCTTTCTTAAAAACAGAGACACTATCGTCAGCCATATTAACCAGTAACAAGAATATCCTCCTTAACAGAGAGTCAAAATCCTCTATCACGCCGCCTGAAACGTATTTGACAAGGCAGAAGTTCTGCCCCTGCTCAAGGATTTCAAACCCGATGGCTTCCTTGGTAATTGAACTCTGGATGATGGTCGCCATTTCGGGCTTGTTGAAAGTAATCCTTAATTCATCAACTCCTCTTTTATAAAGCGACCTTATGCACCTGGGAATCATTTCCCCAAGGTCACTAATGTCAAGTTCGGCTCTCTCAAGAACTGGAACGTTATCCGCTGTTATTACAACCTTACTCCCATCCTCCTGCACGTCAATCTCCTGCCCCCTTTTGACGTTGTTGCGGATGGCCCACTGCCTTGGCAGCGAAACCAGCTGGGTTGAGCCTGCAATCTGGATTACCTTGCGCTTCATTTATAAGACACCCCCGAATTACATAAACTCATATAACAATTGATAAAACTTTAATGACCCCTCGAATTTATAAATAAAGCCGCTGCTTAATAGCACAGCACTTAATAGCACAGCACTGAAGTATAAGGAAATTATAGAAAAAAGAGGCTTTATTTAAAGTTTTCTGTTTTTATGAAAGATTTATACTTTTTATAAAATATAACCGAAAATTATATAAGAGCCAGTGCTTTTATAAGCCTTATTCGCCTGTTAGGGTTACGGCTCCAAACACTTAATGCCGTGAGGCAATGTCTTGCGTAAAAAACGGCGTTAAGTGCGGAAGAGCCAAACAAACGCAGTTTGGGGGAAATTAGGGGAAAATCGGGGTAAAAGGGTTAAAATGCACTCAAGCCTATATTCAACGAAGCACGAATGCCTGCTATGCGGGGATGTGATAACAAACCCGATATGCTACACCTGCCTGGAATCAGAGGTAGAGGAATGGCTCACAGGCAGGATGCCCGCCATAATACCCAAGGTGAAAAAAACAGGCAAGATTTTCGCCTCTTACACGCACCAGGGAACGAGGTGCATACTTTGCGGAAACAACATGAATGTCTGCACTCACTGCTACTGCTATGAGGTCAACAAGCTGTTTGAGAACTACCCAAGGCTGGCAGAGGAGTTTGTGGAGTTCTTTAATTTTGAGCTACGAGGAAGCAGCAACTTCGTTACACAGGGATAAGCAGGGATTAAAATGAAAAAGGTGTGGCACACCGAAGTTGGGGAAGACAGCCTTGAGCTGTTAGCTTCAGAAGTAGAAGACCTTGAAAACGACGAGTTGTCAACGGGCGAAGCCGGCTTCATAAGCGGCTATGAGGAGGAAGAAGAGTACTGGGACTGATGAAAAAGGCGGTATGGTACATTGAGCTTGGCGAAGACGGGCTTGAAATAGGCTCGGAGGAAGTCGAGAATAAGGCTGAGAACAATAAAGATTCAGAAGGATGACCTTTAATTTACCCTAATTCTTCAGCGCCAGGGCAGCGGCACCAAAAACCCCTGCGTCGTCACCAAGCCTGTTCCTCACGATTTTAATGCCGTCTGAAAAAGCAGGATAGGCGTACTTTTTTGCGGCTGCTGTTACTTTGCCGTAAAACTCTGAAGGCAGGTTACTGACGCCTCCTCCGAGAACAATAACTTCAGGGTTAAAGGTGTTTATAAGGTTGGCGAGGGCCATTCCGAATTTCTCGTATGTCTCACCCATTATTTTTACAGCTATGGCTTCTTTTGAATGAAAGATTTTTTTGGGGTCAGGATTCTGAATCCTCCCGCCAGCCGCAATGTACCGCTGCGTAATGTGCTTGCCTGAGCACCACGACTCAAAATGCCCTTTCTGGCCGCAGCCGCACCTCGGCCCAGTGGGGTCCACTGTTGTATGGCCGATGTGGCCAGCTCCCCCGTCACGGCCCTTGTAAAGCGTGCCATCGAGAATAAGGCCGCCGCCAATGCCAGTTCCAACAATAATGCCAATAACGTTTCTGCAGCCCTTTGCGGCACCGAACATGAACTCGGCAAGGGCAAAGCATATGCTGTCGTTTTCGATATGTAATGGAGCGGCTATTTTTCGCTGCAGCAACTGCCGCGATAAAATATCCCTGAGCTTTACATCCTTCAAACATGGAATGTTTGGAACCATTTCAAGCCTGCCATTCTTCAGGAAGCCTGCTGTTCCTATGCCGATGCCGCCAAGCCTGAATCCCCTGACATTTTCCCTGCCATAACCGTAGAGGGAAAGGATAACGCCAGTTATGTTGCCGAGAACCCTGCCTCTGCCAGCTGTTGCTTCGGTTGGCACGCGGATTTTTTTCAAAACAGTGGGCAGCAAAGAAACAGAAGCTGCCTTTACAAGAACGCCCTCAATCTTCGTGCCGCCAATGTCCAAGCCGATAACGTACATGCTTTACTTCCTCATGCCATGTTTTCGCTGCCCAGCACCCTTATGCGTCTCATCACAACAGCTTTCATGGCTTCTGTAGCTGGCGAAAGTATCTCCCTGGGATCATAAACAGAACGGTTTTCGCTAAGCACCTTCCTGACTGCTACCATGAAAGCAATCCTTATGTCAGTATCAGTGTTGACCTTGCAAATTCCAAGCTTGATAGCCTTAATTATCTGGGATTCCGGAACGCCTTTGGCATTGGAGATTTTTGCGCCGTACTTGCTCGCCATTGCCACCAAAGAACCGTGAACCGATGATGCGCCATGGAGGACAAGAGGAACGTCAACGAGTTTCCCTATTTCCTTCAGCCTCCGCAAATCAATCTTTTGAGAGCCCCTGAACTTGTAAGCGCCGTGGGAAGTGCCAATGGCAACAGCAAGCGAGTCACATCCAGTCAGCCTAACAAACTTTGCTGCCGCAGAAGGGTCTGTGTAGGTGTGCCTTGCAGAAAAAACCTCATCCTCCCTGCCCTTAAGCTGGCCAAGCTCAGCCTCAACAGACACGCCCTTTTTATGGGCCAGGGCAACAACTTTTTTTGTAACAGCTACGTTCTTGCCAAATGGGAGTGCAGAGCCGTCAATCATCACTGAAGAAAAGCCAAAGCCAACACATTCCCGGGCAACTTCAATGCTTGGGCCGTGGTCCAAATGGACTGCCACAGGAACCGGAACCTTCCTGGCAAAAGCCAAAGCCAAACCGGCAAGCTCAAAGCCACCGTACTTAAGCGCGCCAGATGACAGCTGGAGGAAAACAGGAGCGTTAGCTTCAACTGCTGCAGCGATGATGGCCTTGGTAATCTCCAAATTATTGGTGTTAAAGGCTCCAACAGCATAGCAACCCCTTTTTGCCTTCCGCAAAAGCTTGTTTCCGGAAACAAGAACCATCTAAATCCTCCTCACGGCAAGCGATGCGGAATGCGCCTTGATGAAGGACGCCAGCGCCGACCTGCCAATCCTGAACTGGGTTCCCTCGTGAGTGATTTTCATAGCGGCAGCGGCGGCACCAACCCTAAGGGCTTCGCTTATGCTTTTTCCGCCGTAGTACGAATGGGCAAAAGCAGCGCTGAAAGCGTCACCGGCTCCGGTAGTATCCTTTACCTTGACGGGAACAGCCGTTACGTGGTAAGCTGTGCCATTAAAAGCAGCATAAGCGCCATCTACATCTTTCATCACGACAGCCACCTTTCCAGGAAGAGAGCCCAGGATTTCTTTAATTTCTGATTTGCCAGTGAAATAGCGACCTTCTTCATAATTTACAATGACCATGTCAAATAAGTGATGCGTTCGCCTGATTCTTCCCGCCCAGTCGTGAAGCATTGTTATGCTCGGGGCAAAAACAACAGGCTTCCGGTGCCTCGTGGAAAGCGAAATAATTTTTTCAAAAAGCCCATAATTCTGGGCTGAAACCAAAGAGGTTACAAAAACCCGGCGGCAGTTCACTACGTCACTCTCACGGATGTCTGACGAACCCAAAAGGCTATTTGCACCCCTGAAAGCAAGGATAGATTTTTCTCCTCCGGAAACCAGGACAACACCAACGCCTGTTTTAGCCTTAGGAAAAACCTTAACAGAGCCAGTCACTATGCCGGCTTTTTTCAAGTTGCCAAGGGCAAGGCTGCCAAATTCATCTTTCCCAATGCCGGAAAGCAATCGAACAGACCCGCCAAGGCTCCGGAGAACAACAGCAGAATTGGAAGCGCTGCCGCCAGGCCTTAAATCAATTGCTGAAAGCTCTGACTTTGAACCGTAAGAAATGCAAACCAAGTGCTCAGCATGCCTTCCACCAATGTCAATGCGCTCAACGTCGCTTGTCTTAGCAATAATGTCAAGTGTTGAGCTGCCAACAACAAAAAAATCAGCGGAAGCCTTACCGCCAAGCCCTGCACTCTTTTTTGACATAGCTAAAAACTTAGTTCGAGAATTTATAAATCTTCCTGATTACGGCAGCACCAAGCCGCCTGTGAGAAGCTTGCCGATAGAGAACGTGGCGGCGGCAGCGATTGCGCCTATGGCTGCCATTTCAAAGCCACTGGTAAACCAGTTCTTTCTTGTGAAAAATGTCCTTGCGGCACCCACAGCAAATAGTGAGCCGATAGCAAGGGTAACAGATGAAACAACGCCCGCCTCTGCAGTAACAGAAGGGAACAAAAATGGAATTATCGGAAGAATTCCCCCGGCTACGGAAGCAAGGCCTATCACTGAACCGACAACAACGGGCTTGTCAGGCTCCTTCGGAAAGCCAAACTCCTCCGCCCTCATGACCTCAAGCCAGCTCTCCTTCGAAGATGTGATTATCCTCACTATGGTTTCGAGCTCCCTACCCTTAAAGCCCTTGGCAGCGTAAAATTCCCTGACCTCCTGTCGCTCCCATTCGGGAAACTTCTCAATGTGCTCCTTCTCCTTGCGCAGCTCCTCCCGGTAGTAATCGTTCTGGGACTTAGTGGACAGGTAGCCGCCAAGCGACATAGAAATGGTCTCACCAAGCAAGCCAGCCACGGCTGACAACATGATAATGCCCTTGTCACCCAAGACGCTCACGCCAGCAACAACCGCAATGACAGTAACTATGCCGTCCTGGATGCCAAAAACAACCTCCCTGATGAGCTTACCCTCTTTGGAGTGCTCCTCCTGCTGCTCAGGCCTTGGAATCTCCTTCTGAGTTTTCATTTTGACATTCCAGCTTTGGCCGATGATGTTTTTAAATCTTCACGTTTAGAAAGAGGTTTCAAAAGCTTCAACAGCATATAGCCCCCAACAACAGCCATAGGTATACTCCAGAACTGGCCCCAAGTTAGGCCAAATGCGTAATCAGGAACGACTTTGACAAATTCAAGGAAAAAGCGGATGCTGCCGTAAAGGAAGACAAATGCCCAGAACAGGAAACCTTTTGGGAGCTTCCATTTTCGTTGTTGCTGCAGCTGCCACAAAACAACGAAAATTAGAAGGTTCTTGACGGCCTCGTAAATCTGCACGGGATGCCTGAAGCCCTCAACGCCCTGGAACTCCACGCCCCAAGGCAAGCTTGTTGGGGTGCCGTAAAACTCGCCATTGATGAAGTTGGCAATCCTTCCGAAGGCAAGCGCCAGGGCAGCAGGGATGACAACAATGTCTGCAATGTCGTAAAAGGCAAGCTTTTTCCTTTTTGCAAAAAGATATCCAGCTATCACAAGCCCTATGAAGCCGCCGTGAAACGCCATGCCGCCATTCCACACGGCAACGATTTGAGCGGGATTTTCAATGTAGTAGCCAAATGACGAAATGACGTGGCCAAGCCTTGCGCCCACAACAACTGCAGCCGTACTGAGCAAAAGCAGCTCATCAAAGTCCCTGCTGCAGAGGGGAAGCTGCCGCTTTTTAGCGAGATACCTTATTATTAAGAAAGAAACAAGCAGCCCAAGTGCGAATATCAGGCCATAGTACCTTACCGCAAAAGGTCCAAACTCAAAAAAAACCGGGTCAATGTTGTGGTAAAACATTTTCAAAAATAAAAGAACATGCCCCTTTTTATTACTTTCCTATTATCATGATTTTCCTAAAGCAACTGAAGAGCCTGATGCCCTGTTAATCCTGGCAAAAACAAAGCCAATGACTGCAAGGTAAGCCCCATAGGCAATTACTTCAAGAAGTGAAGGGTCGCCGTTGTAGCCGAACAGGGATTTTGCAAGGTCACCAAGAAAGCCCTTCTCGTTAAGGAGCCAGTTTGTATTCCAGACATGCTCAACCGTCATGGGCAGGACCTGGGCTTCCTGGAACTCGTGAACGCCATGCGCAACCAGGCCCGCGGCAAAAAGAACAAGGAGCAGGCTTGTGACGTTGAAAAACATTCTCAGATTGACTTTTTTTGCTGCCGTGAAAAAAAGGTAACTTATTCCAAGCGCAAAAGCTATACCTAAAGCCCCGCCCACAAACACGTTCTGGCCGCTTGCAAAGGCCGCGGCGCCAAGGAAGATAACCGTCTCAACGCCCTCCCTGAAGACTGCCACAAAGGAAAGCAGGAAGAGCTCAAGCTTCTCCTGCTTCTCAACTGCCCTGGACACCCTCTCCTCAACATGGCGCTTCAAGTGCATCCTCTGCCTGAACATCCATACAATCATCCATGACAAAAGCGCTGCAGCCAGCACCATGGTGCTGCCTTCAAACAGCTGCTCAGCCCTGCCCTCAAAGCCGCCAGCAACAGTCTGGAAAAGAACCGCTGCCACAATGCTGGCGATAACCGCGAAAAATATGCCCAGATAGACGTAGCGGTTAAACTTCTGCTGCTTAACCCTGTAAAGAAAAACAAGCATTATTCCAACAACGAGGGCTGCCTCAAGCGTTTCCCTGAATGTTATGACCGCGCTGGACAAGTCCATAAGAGCCACAAAAAAACACCCGCCAAATCACCGAATTCACTAAACCCCGTTGGTTCACTATTGTGAAGATTGCTTGGGCAGCTTTTATTTAAATTTTGCTGTTACGGCTTTCATCACTGTGCCAAGTTTGCTATGTGCTAACAGTGCCAGAAAAAACGTAAGCTGCAGACCCAGTCATGTAGACGTGGTTGTCCTTCGCCCATTCCACAGTCAAGTCCCCGCCGCGAAGATGAACCTTCACCTTCCGGTTTGTCCTTTCATTCAATGCAGAAGCAACAAGCGATGCGCAGGAGCCGGTGCCGCAAGCCAGCGTCTCACCTACCCCGCGTTCCCAGACGCGAAGCTCAATCTCGCCCCTGTTTAAGACGCGCACAAACTCAACATTAGCCCTCCTTGGGAAAGCAGCATGGTTCTCAATCTCCTTTCCAATCTCCTCTATGTCAAAAGCGTCAATGTCGATGCCGGCATCGTCAGCGAACACAACAGCATGCGGATTGCCCATTGACACGGCAGTGATCCTGATTTGCTTGTATTTAAGCTGCAATGGCTCATTGACGGCAGTAGCTGCCGCTTTGCCGTTCATGGGAATTTCCTTCCTGAGAAGCCGCGGGGAGCCCATGTCAACCCTGAACATTCCGCCTGTGGCAACTATTTTCTTGACTCCGGAAATTGTTTCTATCCTCAGCTCCCTGCTGCTGTAGCCCCTGTCAACAATCAGCTTTGCAATGCACCTTATGCCGTTGCCGCACATCTCGGCCTCAGAGCCGTCAGCGTTTATGATTCGCATCACGCCATCGTAACCTTTTCTCTTGGAAGGCAGGGCAAGAAGTATGCCGTCTGCTCCTATGCCGAAATGCCTGTCGCAGATTCTTTTGGCAAACGACTTCAATTCCGGCTCGGACAGCCTGTCAAACGCTTTCCTGATATCGCCATCAAACAGGTCGAAAACCACATAATCATTCCCCAAACCGTGCATTTTCACAAACTTCAGCCCGGCATTCAATCCAGCAGCCATTTTTTCACCCTTAATTCGCTCCGAGCTCACCCCAAAAACTTCCTTATCCTCGCCGCATCCACTATCAGCTCCTGAAGCTCCCTTGACCTGTTATGGGCGTACGCGTCAATGATCTCTCTAACCAGCAACGCATGCTCTTTATCCTGAACTATGCCAAGCTCTGTGCGGAAGCGGTCGATTGTCGGCTTGAGCTGGGCTATTACCGTCCTCGGCAAGACCATGACGCAGTCGTCACTGTAATACCTGAGCGCATCGGCAAGGTCGCTTTGAAAGTTCTTATATGTTTCGCTCATTGCATCGAAGTCTTTCCCGGAAAGCACGTTAAGCCCAAGGAGCTCAGGAGGGAAGCCCACTGAGTAAAGGGCGCCGCAGAAGCTTATGGCCCTTGGCAGGGAAACACCATTCATGCCCTGCATCTTCCTGGAATAGCCAAAAAGGCCGATGTGCAGCTTTCGCTTCCTTCTCTGCGGAACGTAGGAAGCAATCTGGTTGACAATTGGGGCAAGCACTGAAATCTGCGACTTATAGGCTGAAGAGGTGCGCTCAGCAATGTCAAGGCAGGCTGTTTCGTCAACAGGAGCAGGCTTGCCTCGCTGCGCTTCGTTAATTTCTGCGACAGCCTTCCTTACCTTTTCTTCATCATAATCGTACTTGAATGCCGACTGGATAGTGAATGTCTGAACCGAAGGATAGCCCCTGAGGCAGTTCGTGTTGTCAGGCCTGAGGTTGCCCCTGAATGGGCAGGAGCCAACGCCAATAACCGGCAGCAGCGGGATTCCAAGCCTCAGCTCAAGGTCATACAGGCGCTGAACAGCTACCTTGTTAAACATGACAGCTGCCAGGCTGCCATAGTTCAGGGCAGGATCGCTTCTCGCGAGAAAAACTCTGACGTAGTCCAGCTCCTTTCCCTTCAAGTAGTCCTCAACAATCGCTGGTGAGGACAGCATCTGCTCTTTTGTCTCAAAAAGCGGAATCACGTTAATCTGCTTGGGCTCAAACCTTCCAATCCAGTCACCAACTGTTGTGTCAAAAAGTGGCTTGCCTTCCTTGCCAGCAACAAAATCGCGATAGTAATGGAATATGCGGTTCATTTCAGATGCTGACGACGTCATGGGCAGGATAATCTCAAACACAGGCGCGCAAGCATCCGCAGAGCCGGAACCGGAGCCCTTGCCGCCAAAGCTCCTCGCCACGTCAAAGCTTCTCGGGATGGACTCAAGCGTTTCAAGCAGGACCTTGGCCTCCTCATGCTCTACAGAAGGGTTGGGCACCCTGAGCGTCAGGAAGACATCACTGCCAAGCACGTTTTTTTTGAAAAACTCCTCATGCCTTGAAAGCAGCTTCCTGACAACGTAATCATCAACCTCCTTGCCCTCAGCATCCCACATCTGCTCGGTGCACCTAAGGTGGGAAAAAGAGTAGTATGCCTCCTTGATTTCAGTGTCGCCCTCAATAACAGGGGTTTCTGAAAAAAACGGCATGGAAGCGTTGTCAGGGTGCTGGGTGCTCATGCACCTGGGAATCTTTCTTTGCAGAGAAGCAATAGAACTCATTCACAAATCACCGTTGCCGCCACACAGCTCACATGCCATAAACCACATGAGAAAGGCTCTCCTTCTTCCTTATGACTCTTACATCCCTGCCATTAACGAGCACCTCACCAGGCCTTTGCCTTGTGTTGTAGTTTGAAGCCATTGAAAAGCCATAAGCTCCTGCTACGAGAATAGCAAGCACATCACCTTCCTTTACGGATGGAAGCTCCCTGTCAACAATGCCGTGCTCGTCCCTTGTGAACACGTCGCCTGACTCGCACACATTGCCGCAAACAGCCACTTTCTCTGTTTTTTCGCTGGTGCAGCGGTCAACAACGACGATTGGATGGTAAGAGCCGTAAGCCATGGGCCTTATCAGGTGGTGAAAGCCCGTGTCAACGCCAACAAACCTGTGCTTCGGCGTTTGCTTGACTGTGTTGACTGTGCACAACAACACTCCTGATTCTGCAACGATGAACCTGCCCGGCTCTAACGCCATTGTGAGCTGCCTGCCAAAGCCGCTGCAGAATTTTGCGAATAAGCTGCTCACTGCAGCGCCAAAACCGGCCAGGTCAATGGGCTTCTGGTCAGGCCTGTAAGGCACGCCGATTCCCCCGCCAAGATCCACAAATTCAAGGTCCTTTAGCTCACCCTTGTGCTTATTGATTACGGAAAGCAGCACTTTCATCGCTGCCAGGAACTTATCAGTCTCAAGAATTCCCGAGCCGATGTGCTGGTGGACACCAACAATTTTGAGGCCGTATTTTGCAGCTATGTCAAACGCTTTCCCAACATCGCCAGCCCAGATGCCGAACTTGCTCTCAGGGCCGCCTGTGATGACATGGCTGTGATGCCCAGCACCAACGTCAGGATTTATCCTGAAGCACACGCTCGAGTTTGGATTCAGCTTGCCGTAGCGCTCAAGCTGCGACAGCGAGTCGCAGTTCACAAGGACCCTTTTGCCCATGGCAAATTTCATCTCCTCGTCGGTTACGGATGTTGAGGTGAACATTATCTGCTCCGGCCTGAAGCCCGCCTTTAAGGCAAGAACTATCTCGCCAGGTGAGACCGCATCAATACCCAAGAAGTCCTTTCCTTCGTCCCTTATCACTTTAAGGATGGAAAGGTTTGTGTTTGCCTTTGCAGCATAGTAAACCTTCAGCGGGCGGTAAGCCACTTGCTGCACGAGAGCCCTGACTTTTGAGCGTATAGTTTCCTCATCGTAAACGTAGAGGGGTGTCCCGAACTTCCCTGCCAAGTCAGAAGCTGCAACTTCCCCAATGAACAGCCTGTTGCTCTTTACCGAAATCATTTTTGCACCAAATCTCAGACGTTTGCCTATTCAGACGCCTGCTTACTTACTTCAGCGCTTTCTTTATGCGCTCCATGGCCTCAGCCAGCCTTGCATCAGGAACAGTCAGCGAGATCCTGAAATAGCCCTCGCCGTAGCTGCCATAAGCTGCTCCGGGGGTTACGACTACGCCTGCCTTTTCCAGCAGGTGAGTTGCAAAGCCTGCGGATGTATAGCCCCCTGGAACCTTGCACCACATGTAAAACGTAGCTTTTGGCTTCTTCGCTTGTATGCCAACGCCTGTAAGTGTATCGAATGCCAAGTCTCTTCTCGTTTGATAAACGCCATTGAGGGTTTCAATGTGAGAGGGAGGAGTTTTAAGCAACGCTGTAATGGCAGCGTATTGCACAGCGTTGAACACCCCTGAGTCGACGTTGTTCTTCACAGTGGCCATGGCGGATATGAGTTCCTCGCTGCCAACGGCCATTCCGATGCGCCATCCTGTCATGTTGTAGGGCTTGGACAGGGAGTTGAACTCCACGCCAACGTCCTTTGCACCAGGCACCTCAAGGAAGCTTAATGGCCTGTAGCCGTCAAAGGCAATCTCGCTATAAGGGTTGTCTGAGCAGACAATGATGCTGTTATCCTTTGCAAAGTCAACAACCTCCTTGTAAAAGTCTTTTTCGGCAACAGCTGTTGTTGGATTATTGGGATAGCTGAGGTACAGTATTTTTGCTTTTTTCACAACATCCTTGGGTATCTTGTCAAGCTGCGGCAAAAAGCCGTTTGCCTCAAGAAGCGGAAGGTCATAAACAATGCCATTGGCAAGTATCGTGCTTGTCCTGTAGGGCGTATAGCACGGGTTGGGAACAAGCGCGTAATCCCCAGGGTTCACAAATGCAAGCGACAAGTGCAGGCTGCCCTCCTTTGAGCCAATCAGGGCAAGGACCTCGCTGACAGGGTCAAGGGCAACGTTGTGCCTTCTCTTGTACCATGCTGCAACAGCCTCCCTGAATGAAAGCATGCCCTCGTAGTCCGGGTACTGGTGGTTCCTTGGGTCATTTGCTGCCCGCTCCAGCTCCTGAATTATGTGCTTCGGCGTGGGCATGTCAGGGTCCCCAATGCCCAGGCTTATGACATCAACCCCTTTCTTCCTGGTCTGCTCAATCTTCTTGCTGATCTCAGCAAAAAGATAAGGAGGGATCTGCTGCAAGCGCCCTGAACGGGTGTATTTTGTCATTTTAACATTACCTTATGTCGTGTTATTCGCTCTGTACTCCACAATCAGTCTAGCAAGGGTGTCGGTTTGCTGCCCATGCCCCCTGATAGCCCTTGCACTAAGCGCCTCTGTAACCAATTCGTTAAGTATAGCTTCAGAGTGCTTAAGGCTGTGCCAACCAGAGACAAAAGGCCTCGTAAGATCCTCACTAAACAGGTAGGTAGTAGCTGCAAACTCCCTCAGTTTCTGTGCAAGTTGCACAAGTGCAGCACCGGTAACACCAAGCTGTTGAGTCTGCGGAGAAGCTGCCTGGTGACCGTTACCAATACGGTTAACTTTGCCGTTAAGCTCTGCCTGATACTTCATCTCTATGCCTACTTCTGCAATGGAGTTAGCAAACGCCCTCAACTCGGAATTTGGCCAAGTGTAAGCGCCATAGCTTGGCGCTACAATCAAGGAAATATGGAAAAGTTCCAAATGCGCAAGGGCTTCGTGCATTGAAGGGAGGTAAATTTCAATTTTTGCAATGCCGCTGTTGACTGCAGCAGTAGCAATGAAATCCGCAGTTTTCCGCATAATGCCAAAACATGTAGCAACTTTTACTTCCAATTCGCTTAGTGCTGCATCCTGATCCCCCCTGACCAGGTTCCGCCTGCTCTGCTGAGCGTGTCTGAAATATTGAATCGGCGAAGGAGTGTCAACCATTTACCCAATCAGCCCCCTTGCCTTCATTAGCTCGGCATTCAAAATGGCTGCGCCTGCAGCTCCCCTTATCGTGTTGTGGCCAAGCACGACAAACTTGTAGTCAAGCACAGGGCACTTCCTTATCCTGCCGACAACAGATGCCATTCCTTTTTCCAGATTGCGGTCCAGCTTCGGCTGCGGCCTGTCCGGTTCGGTCCTCACAACTATTGGATGCTGTGGTGAGGATGGCGGCTTCAGCGACTTCAGCGGGTTGATGGCATTCGCCACACCGCTGCCGCTGAACTGCCCAAGGAGCTTCAAGGTTTCTGTCTGCATCTTCTCCTCTTCCATCCCGATGTAAGGGTAAACGTTGTCAAGGATGTCAAGCGAGGCAACTCCGGGATAGCCAGCACCGCTCAATGCCTGCATCGTGGTTACCATAACCTTTTCCAGGCCAAACCTGTCCATGAGAGGCTTTAACGCCAGGACCATGTGGATGGTGCTGCAGTTCGGATTCGTAACTATGAACCCCTTCCATCCCCTTTGTTTTTGCTGGACTTTGACCAAACCAAGATGGTCAGCGTTAACCTCTGGAATCAGAAGAGGAACATCGGCATCCATCCTGTGGTTCCTTGAGTTGCTGCTTACAACATAGCCGGCTTTCGCGAATTCCTCCTCAACCGGGCCAGCAACTGCAGCATCAAGCGCAGAGAACACGAGCCTGCAGTCAAGGTTGGGCCTGCATTCCTTTACCCTCATCTTTCTGGCGTATTCAGGGATATCTGCTGAAATTTTCCACCTGCCAGCCACAGCCTCCTCATAAGTTTTGCCTGCAGACTGCTCAGAGGCTGCAAGCTCGCTAACTTCAAACCACGGATGGCCCTCAAGCAGCTGCACGAAGCGCTGCCCGACCATTCCTGTTGCCCCCAAAATCCCGACTTTGATTTTTTTCATGTAATCTGTCCCCTCATCATTCTTCTCATTATCTTCCCAAACGCTGCCAGTTGTGGCTGCGGCTGCAGCTGGTATTAAAAGTTATCGGGAAAACAGGCAAAGACCAAAAAAAAGGCTTTCACCCGGGCTTTCACTTGAAAAAATCGCTGATGAAATCGTTCATCGTGAAAAAGCCCTTCTTTCCCTTAACCCACTCAGCAGCCATCACAGCGCCCAAGGCAAACCCTGCCCTGCTCCTTGCAGTGTGCTTCAGCTCTATCGTGTCGGCCTCGCTATCAAAGCCAACAATATGGGTCCCTGGAATCCAGCCGGCCCTGACGCTGGCAAAATGAAGCTCCTCAGGATTGATTTTGCGGTCAAGCTTGTCATACTGGACTTGCTTCTTCCTGCTGATGTTTTTGACAAGTATTTCGGCAATGCTCCTTGCAGTCCCCGAAGGGCTGTCAAGCTTCTGGTTGTGATGGAGTTCGTATCCGAATGCGTCGTATTCCGGGACTTTGTTGATCAGCTTCGCTGCTGCCTCAACAATTCTGTAAAACGCGTTAACGCCAATTGAAAAGTTTGAGCTGTAGATGAATCCTGTTCCGGCAGCCCCGACAAGCTGCTTTGCCTCTGTCATGCCGTCATACCACCCCGTAGTTCCAACCACCATGTTTTTCCTGGCAGCCGCAACCCTGCGGATGTTGTCAACTACGGCAGAGGGGACTGTAAAGTCAATCACGGCATCAGCGTCTTTCAGGCAGCTGCCTGAGCTGTCAATTTCCTTGTGGGTTGCGCCAGCATCGGCCTTGTCAACAATTGCGCAGACAGTATGCCCGCGGAGCCTTGCAATCCTTTCAATCTCCTTACCCATCTTGCCATACCCAACCAGAGCTATTTTCATGATTCAATCACCACCAACCATCTTCGCATCTTCGCCATTATTGCCTCAGTCTTTGCCACAGCTAAACTGTTGCTGTTGCAGCTGCTGCCTTCAATATGCCCATCTTCTGCAGCACGGCTTTCAGCTTGTCAGCATTTGCCGGCTGCATCTCGCACAAAGGCATCCTCACAGGGCCTGCAGGCATTCCTGCCATGTTCATTGCTGCTTTTATCGGAATCGGGTTTGTCTCAATAAACGCTGCCTTGAACAGAGGCAGCATTTCATAATGAAGCCTTCTCGCAGCTGCAAAGTCCCCTTTCAGCGCTGCTGCGCACATGCCACTGACCTTTCCCGGAATCAGGTTGCTCACAACTGAAATAACGCCTCGGCCGCCAAGGGACATGAGAGGCAGTGTGAGGTTGTCATCGCCGCTCACAACACTAAAAGTTTTTGGAAGCTGGTCAATAACGTCCATCATTTGCGCCAGGTTTCCAGACGCTTCCTTAACAGCAATAATGTTTGGAACCTGAGCCATTCTGGCAAGCGTGGCTGTCTCTATGTTTACCCCGGTTCTGCCCTGGATGTTGTACACAATTACAGGTATGCTCACAGCCTCAGCTATCGCCTTGAAGTGCCTGTAAAGCCCTTCCTGGGTGGGCTTGTTGTAATAAGGCGAAACCACAAGCACAGCATCTGCCCCCAATTCCTCGGCCTGCTGCGAAAGTTCAATGGAATGCTCTGTCGAATTGGTGCCGGTGCCAATGATAACCGAAACTCTTCCAGCTGCGGCTGCTACAACGGCTTTAATTACCGTTTCCCTTTCTTCATCGCTGACAGTAGGGCTCTCGCCCGTTGTGCCAAGGGGAACAAGCCCCGAGATGCCGTTGGCGATCTGGAACTCAACGTTCCTCTTTAGGCCTTCAATGTCAAGCTCGCCGCTTTCCGTAAAGGGCGTTACCATGGCGGTTATCGCGCCCTCAACCCTGACATTTGCTTTTGAACCCATCATTCCCACCTCATCTGCTTCGTCAAATTTGTTCTAAATTGTTCGAAACTTTTAAGCCCTTAATTTGCCGGATTTAGCCCTGGCAGTTGCGACTATAGCGGCTGTGGCGGCTGCGCCAAAAAATTCATCATGCAGGGCCTGCACAGCCTCAGTGAGGCGCTCCTCCCTGACAACGATGCTCTCGTTCACGACAGAATAGCTCTGGGAAGTCATCTCAACATTAATCCCCCTCTTCCCAAGAGTGGAAAATATCCTGCCGCCAACGCCAGGCGTTGACCTTATACCGCTGCCAACCACGCTTATGGATGCCCTGTCAGACAGGACAGTAACATCGGCAAATTCCTTAAGCCGCTCCACAAGCCTTGAAATGTCAAACTTCCTCTCAACAGTAACTGAAACGTTTACTTCCGACGTTGCAATCAGGTCAACAGGAACATTGAACTCATCAAAAAGCTTGAACACATGGTGAAGGAAGCCGTATGCCAGCAGCATCCTTGCCGAGTTTACGTTTATCACGTAGATGTTCTTCTTGCAGGTTATCGCTGTCACGGCATTCTTTGTGTTCACGGTTTTCAGGATAAGCGTGCCCTTTCCAGCGGGGTTGAACGTGTTAAGCACCCTTACAGGTATTTCCCTGCTCATTGCAGGCAATATTGTTTTGGGATGCAGCACCTTTGCCCCAAAGTATGCAAGCTCGCTTGCTTCCTCAAAGGAAACAACGTCAACAGTCCTTGCATCAGGGATGATTTTCGGATCTGCACTCATAACCCCGTCAACATCAGTCCAAATCTGAATCTCCTCTGCGCCAAGTGCAGCGCCGTAAATGGCAGCGGTGTAGTCGCTGCCCCCCCTCCCAAGCGTTGTTACCTCGCCTTCCAAGGTCTTCCCAATAAAGCCGGTCACTATCGGGATTACGCCTGCTGGAATGCCCTTCACAGCCTCGGCGATTGCTGGATAGGCAGCCGGGAGGACTTCTGCGTTGCCAAAATTGGCATCGGTAATCATGCCCAGGTCATAAGCATTGAAAGCCCGGGCGTTAATTCCTGATGCACCGGCAAAAGCGGCAACTATCTTTGAAGACATCCTTTCCCCAAAAGAGACAACATAGTCTGTTGTGCGGGCAGTCAGCTCCCCGATTAATGAGACTCCAAAAAGGACATGCTCAAGCTCTGCAAGCTCGCCTGAAACCAGGTTAGCATCCAGCCCAAGCGCTTCAATAATCGGCCTGTGCTTGACCTCAACCTCCTTGACAATAGCAGGCACAGGGGATTTCCTGTCCACTGCCTTCCGCGCTGCCGCAATAAGCATGTCGGTTACGCCTGAAACTGCTGAGACCACAACAAACGGCTTCCTGACCAGGCCAGCCTTGACTACCCCGACAACGTTCCTGATGCTCTCGGCGCTGCCGACAGACGTGCCTCCAAACTTCACAACAATCATTTACCAATCAGCCCCCAAAATTTCCTTACAGCCTGACCGCAGAATAGCTTTCTGCCTATTTAAAGCTTATTCGCTTGAACGCCTAGCCGCTTATGCTGCCAGGGCAGGATAGAGGCACAGGCACCACTATTAAAACTTAATGTTATAAAAATAACAAAATTTAAATAATACTGTTATTTAGCTGCCAAGGGAAAATGGTAACCGTAAGCGCAATCGTTAAGAAAATAGTGAATGAAAAGCCGCTGCTGCAGGAGGGGCTGCGGCAGGGTGTTATCAGCTTTGCAGCCCTGGCTGAGAAGATTAAGCCGCAGGTTGAACAGCAGCTGGGAGGAAACGTGAACGATGCTGCTGTAATAATGGCGCTGCGAAGGCACAGCGAGGCACTTGCAGAAGGCGATGCCAGGAAGGTAAGGTTTGAGCTGCACACCCAGCTTATACTTAAAACGAACCTGGTTTACTTTGCGGTAAAAAGGTCGCCGCAGCTCTTCAAAAAGCTTGAAGTGCTTTACAAGTCCTTCGATTATGAAGCTGGGGATACCTTCAACGTAATCCACGGCAACCAGGAGGTGTCGATAATAACGAACGATAAATACGAGAAAAAGGTCATTTCCGCAATTGATGGTGAGCATGTAACCACAAAAGAGCGAAACCTCGTGTCAATATCGCTGAGCCCTGAAAAGGACTTCCTCTACACGCCAGGTTACATCTTTGCGATAACGAGGAAGCTTTACTGGGACAATATCAACATATTCGAGCTGGTCACGACAGCTTCAGAGCTGACCTTCATCTTCCAGAAGAAAGACGCCATGAGGGCTTACGGATCGATACAGGAGCTGATAGACGAAATGAGTCAGACTAACTAGTGTTACCTTTTAATAGTGGTGAAAATAGAAAGATTTAAATAGGGGCGATTACCAAGTAAAAGGCATGGTTACGCTGGAAAATGTGGTGGCTAAATTTGGAGGCACCTCTTTAGCAGACGCCAAAGGCGTTCGAGGATGTGTAGACATAACTATAGGCAAGTTTGACGGGAGAGCCAGAAAGAGTGTTGTTGTTTCTGCTCCTGCCGGCATAACCAATTGGCTGATTGCCTTGGGAAGGCACAGGCTTGGTGAAGGGGGAGGACAGGATACTTCTCGTGAAATCGCGCAGAGGTTTGCATCAATAATTCAGGGGTATGGACTTGAAGGGCAAGTCTCTGAAGATTACGTTGAACGGTTGTTGCGGCAAAGAGCTGATGCCAGCACCAGTATCAAAAATCATGCCGCGTATAAAGACCAGCTACACGCCTTGGGGGAAGAGGCGATGGCAACAATTTTTGCATTAGCTTTACGAAAGGAAGGGCTGCAAGCAAGAGTGCTCATGCCACAGGACATTGGATTCTATGTAACAAGCACATTTGGTGACGCAAGGGTTTTGCCAGAGTCCTTTGCGAACATCGGGAAGGCGGCAAAGCAACTGGGCGCTAACGAGTTTGCAGCATATCCGGGCTATTTCGCGGTAACAAAGGAAGGAAAGATAGTCACTTTTGAAAGAGGCGGTTCTGACACTGTAGGCAGTATCATAGCAAATGGCGTTGGGGCTGATTTTTACGAAAAGTGGACCGACCAGGACGGAATAGGTGTTTTGAGCCCGTCTGTAAACGGTAACGGCCAATCCATAAACATTCAACGGATTGGCGTAATGACGTATGAAGAAGCTGTTTTGTTAACTAATGCAGGATTTAGAGTGCTACATCCAGATTCTATAAAGCCAGCAAAGGAAAAGTCTATACCAATTGCCGTCAGGAATTCAATGAACCCAAGCCACTCTGGAACCGTAATAATTGATAATGCCCCGCCATCTTCACTAGCCACCGGAATAGCCTACAAAGGCGGTTTTGTGAGCGTATCCTGCTGGAACCCATACGATATAGAATTGCGGAACGACGTCATTAGCGGCCTACGAGCGGAGCTCAGCAAAAAGGGAATACGGCCTGCCCTTATAACATCGCAAAACGGGGAAAGCTTAATCTATGACCAGGAAAGGCTAAACAGCGCCGCATTAAATGATGCGAAAAGAAGTGTTTTTGCCAGATTGAAGGAAGAAAGGCCTGAAGCAGCGGCAGAAGTTAACACAATGCAACTTAATGTAACTTATGGCAATTCGTTAGTCAGTGTTGTCGGCAGGGGTATGCAACATAATAGGAGGACTGTTGATGAAAGGGTATTCGAAGGCATTAGACAATCGGGTGTTGAAGCGAGACTGGTAGGGGACGATGAGATTAGCAGGGTGCTCTTAATACGTGAAGACCCTCTTGCGAAAGAGCCTGAGAATGCCAAACGCGTTGCGGTAGGGTTGTACAAGCAGTTTTTTCCAAATTAACTATCTGCAATCTTACAATTTTAGTGCTGCTTAGTGCTGCTCGCCAACACTTTTGACCTTCATTTTCTCAACAGCAGCTTTCTCGCTTATGACTGCGCTGTTGCCGGTCGGGTCCTCGATGATTATCCTCAGCTTTTCCTCGCCCCAAACGCACCTGTTAATCTTTTTGATAAGGCTCTTTGCCTTCTGGACAGCGTCCTGGTCCTCCTCGGTATCCCTGACAACCTCAATCTGCTTCTTAATCCTCTGAAGAAGGCCCTCAACGTTGGTAACGTAGCCGTTTGACGCCTCGCCTGGCTCAATGTTGGCAACATAGGGAACCTTGACCGTTGCCTGGCCTGACTTCACAACCCTTATGCCCATGTCATCAGAGCCCGAAACTTCAATTGAATAGCGGGCAGGCTCCTTCGCTTCGGCGCATTCCAAATCGGCCTTGTGGAACTTGCAGCTGGTGCACGTCATTGAAAAAAGAAAAACCTTGCCAAAGTAAGGGATTTCCTGCTCCCTTTCCGTCAATGTCAGCGATTTTTTAGAACACACCGGGCACAGCTCGCCCATAACAACATCAATTTTTGATTCGCCTTCGCTTTCGCCATTCCCTCTGTTGTTTTCTTTCTGCTCTGCCCCTTTCGCCATGAACTGAAAACCCGGCAAAAGAGTTTAAATAGTTTTTGGTGAGCAATGTTTGTTGATATTTTTGATAAAGTCGAATGAAGTCAAATTTTTTGAATAATTGCGGCGCCGCAAAAAGATTCGATATAGCTGCAAATTTTGGCAAGCGCATCGTATAAGTAATCCATACTGGTATTTTTATTGCCTTGGATGTAAATTATAAAACTTTTCGTTTCCTTTGTAATTTTAGTCTGCTCACACTGCCTTACGTCCATCCTGCAAACGATTTTTTCAGCGTCAATGCACGCGTATTCCCCTCTGTTAACCTTTTCGGGCTTCTCCCCGCCCAATGGGACGTACAATTCGCTGCCACCAGTAATGCCTAAAACCAAATTTCCCCTGATTTTATCAGTATCATGGGCGCCAATCGAAAGAAAAGTTTCTGCGGAAACAAGGTTGTACGAATCAACTACCGTATTTATGTTAGGCAGCCTTCCGTTGCGCTTAATCAACTGAATAAGGCTCTGGGCTGGTGGTGTAAAGCCCTGTGCCCCGCACAGCCGGTAAAGTTCTTCATACGCTGACAGTATTTCGTTATCGGTAATATCTAAATCCATTACCTTTTCAATCGCCTCTTTCTTTTTATCCTCCAGAGCAGCGCTTTTGTTGGAAATTCTTGCATTAGCAAATACCGCGGCGACAACCTTTATTCCCAGCTTCAAGGCTTCCGGGGCTACAGAAATGCTTATGGCTCTGGCATCGTTCATCTCACAACCGCATCGTCCTCAGCGTCAACAGAAATTATTTCCTTGTCAGTCCTTAGCGGCTTGCCGCCGTAAACAACCTTTTCGTCTTTGACTTTGAGGCTAAGCCTGTAAAATTCGTCAATGGCAATCTGTGTTTTGTTCGCGAGGATTGCCTTCGCGTCAGAGCCTTCCGGGAAAACAAGGTCTCCAGGGACAGAATCCTGGGGCGAAACAACCACGACCTTTTTCCCGTCGTCAGCAGCGAGGAGCATTCCCTGGCTTTCGTAGCCCCGAAGCTTTGCGTACTTGAGGTTTGAGGCAACAACGATTTTTTTGCCAAGAAGCCCGTCCTTTTTGTAGTAGGGGCGAAGCCCGGCAACAAGCTGGACTTTTTTGCTGCTGCCAACATCGACCTTCAAAACGTAAAGCTTGTCAGCATCAGGGTGCTCGGTTATTTCCTGTATTACTCCGACTTTGAGCACTGCAGGGAAAACTTTTGCAAGCGAGATGGTTTCCTCGATGGGGGCAAAAAATATCCTGGACTGGCCGATTTTGCTGCCAGCAAGCCTCCTGCCCAGGCTGTCAAAGCTGAGCTTTTCGATGCCATCAACGCCAAGCAGCCGCAAAACCTTCTCGGAATACTTCGGAAGTACTGGAAGCGACAGCAGAGCCAGGTCTTTAACTATATTCGCGGCAGCTGTGACTACGCCGTGGCATTTCTTTTTGTCTGTCTTGACAAGCTGCCAAGGCTGGTTATCCTGGAAATAGCGGTTTCCAACGCTGCTTATCTCCAACAGGCCCCTGACGGCTTCCTTGAAATTGTATTCGGAATAATGCTTTATTGCAGCCTCGTACTTTGGCTGCAGCTGCTGCAGGAAGAACTTTTCGTCATCACCAAGGTCGCCAAGCCTTGAATCGAAGTTGTTGTTTATGAAAACCAGGGTGCGGTGGACAAAGTTGGCAATATTGCTGACGAGGTCGCTGTTTATTATAGTCTTGAAGTCCTCAAAGTCCAGGTTTATGTCACTTATTGCCTTCACAAGGTGAGAGGCGTAATAAAACCTGAGGAACTCAGGCTGGTGGTCGGCCACAGCAAGGTAATCCTTTGCCGTCAGGAAGTTGCCACGGGACTTTGACATCTTCTCGCCGTTTATCGTCAGGTGGCCGTGCACGGCAAGGTCTGAAGGGAGGTTAAGGCCTACGCCCATCAGCATTGCAGGCCAGAAGAGGAAGTGGAAATAGATGATGTCCTTGCCAATGAAATGGATTATTCTGGCGTTTTCATTGTGCCAATATGCCGCTGTTGCCGTCTGGTTCAGCTTTTCCTTGGAATATTTTTCCGTTGCCGCTATGTAGCCAATGGGCGCATCAAGCCATACGTAATAGTATTTGTTAAGCTCGCCCGGAATCTTAAAGCCAAAGTAAGGATCATCCCTTGATATGTCCCAGTCCTGCAACCCGTTCTTAATCCACTCAGCAACAAAATTCTTGACATCAGGCTGGATTTTATCATTGCTGTCAAGCCACTGCTGCAGCTGCTGCGAAAAGCTGCTGAGCTTGAAAAAATAGTGGAGCGACTGCTTCCTTACAGGCACAGCGCCGCAAATCGCACACCTAGGCTCGATAAGGTCAACTGGCTGGTAGGTTGCGTTGCACTTCTCGCACTGGTCGCCGTACTGGTCTTCTGCTCCGCATTTGGGGCATTTTCCCTTGACATAACGGTCAGGAAGATACCTTTTGCAGTTTTCGCAGTAAGTAAGCTCAACCAGGCGCTGGTAAATCAGCTTTTTCTCTGTCAGCTTTTCGAAAAAGAAGTCGCTGTAGAACTTGTTCTCGGGGCTGTTGGTTGAGTGGTAAACGTCAAAGTCAATAAAAAACGAGGCAAAATCCTCCCTGTGGTCGTCGTAATACTTCGCAATAAGCTGCTCCGGAGGAATTTTTTCCTTGGCAGCTGCTATCTCTATGGGCGTGCCATGGGTGTCGTCAGCGCAGACAAACACGACATCCTTGCCTGAAAGTTTCAGAAACCTCACAAACGCGTCTGCCTGGACATACTCGACCAGGTGGCCAAGGTGAATGGAGCCATTGGCGTAAGGCAGGGCTGCTGTTACGAGGATTTTCTCTTTCAGTTCAGACTTTTCCAGCTTCTTTATCATGAGAGAAAAAGGAACTTGGAGTGTTTAAATAGTTTGCCACAATACACTGCTTACAAATGCTGTTGAAATTGAAAGGAGGAGATAACATGTAAATCAGGCACTGCCGGTTTCACTTTTTCTCTTAGCGGGACGGCTGCAATTGCAGCAACAACAGCTAGTTCGTCACGACTGAGTTGATTCTGATTTGGATTGAATGTTCTTTCAAGATAGTAAGTTACAGACAAACCACCGTCATGTTCAAGCACAACCCCGTAACCGTGCATTGTGAAGAATCGAGTCGTACGCCTGAAACATGTTTCAGGACGATGAATAAGCGGTTGCCCAATCGCAAAAGCCACTTGTTCAAATATTCGCATCATGATGGTAAGCATTCCTGAACCGAAACCTTGTCCTTTTGGTTCAGCAGCTATATAGCCGCTTCTAACTTCTAAGTCCCTGTTAAACATGTTCGGCAGCGGAAGTTCATATGCTGCATGAACCAAGCCACTTGCTCGCCCTATGCCGAGAACAACTATTTCATCAGGACGCTCATCTGACGTTACCGAAGCCATTAAGCTCTCTTCCAGACCAGGCAGATAGTAGTCTCGAATTTGTTGCCAAGTCACACCATGCGGCGCATGGGCTTTTACAAGAAGAGCTGCAGCTTGCTCAACGTCTTCGGTCCTGCAAAGTCTTAATTCAAGCATATTTAATCTAATGGAAATTTTTTTAATACTTAAAACTTTGTAGTTGCATATTAGAAATCTTCGGCTTCGCCAGAGCCCGCAACCCCGCCCTTCCCCTTCTTCTCCTTCATCTTCTTAGTGACGTCAATGTTGGCTTTGCACTTTATACACTGGAACCGCAAAGTAGGGATGCCCTCAATGTTTTTCCTCTTATACTGAATCTGAGCTTCGCCGCTGCTGCCGCAAGCTGGACAGGTATATTCTGCATTTGCTGTTAAGGATTCTTCATATGATTTTTTGTCAACGCTGTAGCCGCAGCTTGGGCAGACGTATTCATTTGCCCTGGTCTTGACCTTGCCCTTGCTGTCCCTTGGCTTGCCCATAATAGACTTTTTGCACTTGGGGCAGGTCTGCTTGAAAACCCACACCTTAACAGAACCCTTGCCGCCTTCAAGGGAGCGCTGCGTGAAGTAAACGCACTCGTCCATCGATTCTGGCTGCTTGAGGGCCATAGAAAGAAAACACGTTGCAAGGGTTATTTAAAGTTTTCTTTAGCTGCCACAGCCGCTAAAACAAAAACAATTTAAACGCCAAGGACATTAGTAGCTTTCAGCAGAGGTGATAACTATGTGCGGAACATGCGCAAAGCACAAGAAGCCAAAGTAAATCGCGCTTGGTTGTCTTGGTTGTAAATCACAGTTAAGACTTCATTTCTTGCTAAAAGGGATAATTATAAATACGATGCTGCTTAGGGGAGTTGGCATGAGGGCAAGGCTTATTGCGGCACTGGTCATGGCACTAGTTGCTATGCTCGCTGTTGCAGGGTGCTCTCCATCGCAACTGCAGGAAAAACCAGCAGCCAGCACAATTCCAGATGACGAAAAAGAATGGAGTGACCTGGGAACCTTCCAGGTGGTAAACGACGCAGGCGAAGAAGAGCCTGCAGCGGCAATAGCAGAAGTAACAGCAACAGGCGCAAAACAGCTTGCCAAAAACTTCTACGAGTTCGGCAAGGCAGCTTATGACGGTGCGCTGAAAGAAGGCAAAATCGTTTTCCTTGACTTTTATGCAAACTGGTGCCCCATATGTAAGGCAGAGTCGCCGGAAATAACAGCGGCATTTAACGAGCTTAATGAAGAAAACGTTGTTGGGTTCAGGGTCAACTACAATGACGACCAGACCGATGCAGACGAGAAGGCTTTGGCAAAGAAGTTCGGCATAGCATACCAGCACACAAAGGTTGTCATAGCGCCTGATGAGAAGGTGCTGTCAAGAACACTGAGGCAGCAAAGCAAACAGGAAGTGCTGGACCAGATAAGGGAATCCATCACAGCAGCAGGATAAGCACGTGAAGGTGATAAAGGAAAATGGTTGAACTCACGTTGTTTGGGGCATTTGCGGCAGGGCTGGCTTCGTTCCTGTCTCCGTGCGTGCTGCCTCTGGTGCCGGCATTTGTAGCTTACCTGTCGGGAACATCAGCGGCAGAAGTGAAACAAGACAAGGCAAGGGCCAAGGTAGCCATTTTCATAAACACCATCCTGTTCGTGGCTGGCTTTACACTCATATTTGCGCTTCTTGGAGCGCTGATTAACAGCGTTCTTCTCAATGTGTCATATACTGTAAAAGACGTTCTTGCAAAGGCAGGCGGGATAATAATAATACTGCTTGGCCTCGTGCTCCTTGGCGTCATAAAGCCGGCGTTCCTGCAGCAGGAACACAAGCTCAGGCTCAAAGGGCTCAAGCCGAGCTACCTGACATCCTTCCTGTTTGGGTCTGCATTCGCCGTAGGGTGGACTCCGTGTGTGGGCGCAATACTGGGAGCAATACTCACGCTTGCCCTGACCCAGCCATCCATAGCGTTTTGGCTGCTGTTCGCATACGGACTAGGCCTGGGGCTGCCTTTCATCGCAGTAGGGCTGTTCACTTCAAGAGCAACAGAACTTATTAATAAGTATCAGAATGTAATGAAATATGTCAGCATAGCGGCAGGAATAATACTAATAGTG
>JACPIH010000010.1 GCA_016188155.1 Candidatus Woesearchaeota archaeon
CCTGGAGCCGCAAAGGTCATTTATCTTCCCAGGAGGCAACAAAGAAGCAGCCCTGCTCCACCTTGCAAGGACAGTATCCAGAAGGGCGGAAAGGCAGCTTGTAAGGCTGGCAAAAACAGAGGAAGTCAACCCGTTTCTGATGAAATATGCCAATAGGCTCTCGTCGCTTTTCCACGTAATGGCAAGGGTGGAGAACAAGAAGGGCAACATAAAAGAGGAAAAGCCAACTTATAAATACTATAACCGAGACTGATTCTTCGAAAATACCATGAATTGCCCCTACTGCGGAAACAAAGAGCACAGGGTTGTTGACAAGCGCGAGGCAAACGAAGCAACACGGCGCAGGAGAGAGTGCCTTCGCTGCAAGAAGCGCTTTACGACTTACGAAAGAATTGAACCCTTTGACCTCATTGTAGTCAAAAAGGACGGAAGAAGGGAGCCTTTCAACCGCGAGAAGCTCAGAAGCGGCATGACTAAGGCCTGCGAGAAAAGGCCCATACCGCAGGAAAAGATAGACCACGCAGTTGATGAGATAGAGGCCGAGCTGAGGAATGAGGAAAAGAAGGAAGTCAGCAGCAGCCACGTTGGCGAGCTGGTTATGAGAAAACTGAAGAAGCTCGACAAAGTCGCTTACATAAGATTTGCTTCTGTCTACAGGGAGTTTGCAGACCTAGAGAGCTTTGAAAAGGAGCTGAAGAAGCTGATTAAGAAATAGTTACTGTTTAATTCCGAGGCGCGCCCAAGCAGCCCTCAATTCTGAGACGGTAAGTTGCCCGGGTGCCGAGGCTCCATCAATGCTTAAGGGGGCATATGTAAGGTATCCACCACGAGCTGGGCCAAGTATCCGCGTGCTTTTGCCTTCTTCACCCATGCAAAGCCCAATGATGTTCCCGCCGGCTTTTGAAATACTTGCTACAAGGTCTAACATTCTTGAGCAGTCTTCTGGATTCCGAGCCATTGTAGCAATCTTTGCAATGTTTGCTCCTTTATTGACCATTTGGCTATATATTTGCAACAAGTTTTCAGGTGTTCCTCTAAAGTCGTGGTAAGAAACAATCAGCATGGTTTGCAGGTTTCTGACCAGACGGTGAAAATGATTCAGTTCTATATCAACATAGGCCGCTCCAAGCTCTATTGCCTGCCGCAAATATGCAATTCTCTCTTCTTCCGAACCTTGAAATTTACCGCCTTCAGAGATGTGACGGTTAGTGACTATCACTGGCTTTTGGGACTGTTTTATCAACTGTTCTAGGTCTGGCTTTTCACGCATGTAATCAATTCTCAGCTCTATAATATCAGCAACCAATGTGGCAGCGTCGATGTCACTCAACGCCTCTTCCATTGTAGAGGCTGTAACTGGGACTGCAATTCTCATGTCATTTGTCATGTTGTTTGGGTACTGGCAATAATTTAAAATGCTTTGCAACAACATTTAAAAACGCAGCAAAAGCTTTCTTTCTCCCATGAAAGTCAAGATAAAGCGCATAGACAAGTCACTGCCGCTGCCGACTTACCAGACTTCCGGTTCTGTGGGCTTTGACATATACTCCAGAGAAGACATGGAAATAAAGCCGCGAGAGATAGCGCTGATTCCAGGCAACATCATAGTTGAAACCCCACCAGGATACATGCTGCTGGTTGCACTTAGGAGCTCAACGCCGCGAAAGAAGGGGCTGATTAAGCCGCACGGCATCGGAGTTATAGACAACGACTACTGCGGCGAAGGTGACGAAGTAAAGGTGCAAGTGCTCAACAATACGGACAACATTGTCGAGGTTGAAAAGGGCGAGAGGATAGCACAGGGAATATTTGTCAAAGTGGACAGGTTTGAGTGGGATGAAACTGACAGGATGGGAAAGACGAGGGGAGGGTTCGGGAGCACAGGATGACGAGCAAAGCGGGTAAATCGCCAAAGGTTGCCATTGTGGGAGCTGGATTTGTTGGCGCAACAGCAGCCTATGCGCTGATGATTGAAGGCCTGGCTACGGAGATTGCGCTGATAGACGTAAACAGGCAAAAGGCAGAAGGCGAGGCATTAGACCTTAAGCACGGCCTGCAGTTCGTAAACACCACCAAAATAACCTTCGGGAGCAGTTACGGCCTTTGCAAAGGGGCAGACATTGTAATAGTATGCGCAGGCCTGCACCAGGGCAAAGGCGAAACAAGGCTTGACCTTGTTGAGAAGAACACCAAGGTTTTCAGAGAAATCATCCCGAAGATAGCAAAGAACAGCCCTGACTGCATACTTCTGATAGTGACAAACCCAGTTGACATCCTGACATACGCCGCGCTAAAATACTCAGGCTTTCCAAAAAGGAGAGTGATAGGCTCTGGCACGCTGCTTGACACGGCAAGGCTCAGGTACTGGCTCAGCCACAGGTTCAAAGTCAGCCCGCAGCACGTCCACGCTTTCGTGCTGGGGGAGCATGGCGACACCGAATTCCCCGTGTGGAGTACGGCAAACATTTCAGGAAAGCCGCTGAGAGAATTCCCGGAATACAGCGCCAAGGCACTGCAGCAGATATTCAAGAAAACAAAAGAGTCTGCTTATGAGGTGATAGCGAAGAAAGGCGCAACCTACTATGCGATAGGGCTTGCACTAACGCAGGTCGTAAAAGCAATACTCGCAGACAGAAACGACGTGTTCCCTGTATCGACCTTGATAAGCAACTATTACGGCGTTAACAACGTCTGCCTGAGCATACCTTGCGTCATTAACAGGAAAGGGATAGAAAGAACGATAGAACTAACGCTTAACAAGCACGAGCAGGCATTGCTGCGCAGGTCAGCAAAAACTCTGAGCCAGTATATAAGAAAAGTAAAGAAATAGGTGAAAGCTGGTTAAACTTCACTTTTCTTTTATGAAAAACAGGAGAAACGTCGAAACAAAGATAATAGAGGCTGTTATGTAAAAGATTAACTTGTATCCTGCCTGCCCAACAACATAGCCACCACCCATCATCGCCAGCGCTGCCATAATCCCTACAATCGCGTGATATTTGCCAATGTCAGCGCCCCTTGTCACCTTTCTCGTTATATCACCTAGGAAAGTTACTTCCATAGTGGTCAACATCGCACTGGTAATGCCATTTGCAACCTGCAAGAGATACAAATGCGCCATGGACGTAATTAAGGTGTAAGCAAATATTACGAGTGCCAACATAAACCCGCCAAATATAAGGAACATTTTTCTTCCAAGCTTATCAGAATATTTACCTGCGAAGTAGGATGTAACTGACTGCGCAAGAACCATAAGCCCTATAGAAAACCCGAACTGCTGGATAGAGCCTCCAAAATCTTGAAGGAATATTATCCAAAACGGCATGAACAAGCCAAGTGCAAAAGATAGAGTTGAATTTGAAAGCAGAAATATCTTGTAGTTACCTAATTTTTCAAACACCATGGGAAGAGCTTTCCCTGTCGCTGCTATATAAAATTTGTTACAGACTCAAAGGGTCGTCCTGCACATAATTCAGCCGCTTCTTCATGGCAATTTCAGCTTTCTGCAGCTCGCTGCCGAGATAAGCGGCATGGGACGGTATTGAGACAAGCCCCTCGCGGCAGATTGTGATGTAAATCTCCTCGGCGTTCCTGCCCTCAATAAGGGCTGCAAGCTGGTGCTTTGCGTTGTAGTACCTGACTCTGATTACGCCTTCGTCCGGGAAGGGCTTTATCGTGAAAAATCCTTTCGGGTCCATCGCCCACTCCTTCATGCTGTCATAATGGGCAGGTATATTCCTGACCTCAATGTGCTTTTCAGGCTCAATATCAAGCATGTTTTTACCAGTTGCTTTGTCAACAACACTAATTGCATAAGTTGGGCACACCTTGGCTGCCATGACGCTATCTTTTAAGTCACCCTCGCCAACCGAAAGGGAAACAGTATCGCTGTTGACAGCAACGCCTCCTTTTAGCATGGCTTTGCCCGTCTCGTCCACCTTGAAAGCCTTCGGCATGAGCTTCTCGCAAAATCCGGCTCCAATGCACTTCTTCCTGTCAACCCTTACCTCATATTCAGCCATGCGGAGAGGGAAGTTGTATGGCTTTTAAAGTTTTGCCCGTAAGATTAATTAAGGGTAACGCCTAAGTAATGCATTACGATGGCTGCTTCAAAGGTAGAAGAAATAATAGGCGTACTGAAAAAACAATACCCAAATGCCAAGTACTACCTCAATTTCTCAAACCCTCTGCAGCTAATGGTGGCCGCAATACTCTCAGCCCAGTGCAGGGACGAGGTCGTCAATGCTGTAACAGCAAAACTTTTTCAGAGGTACAAAACAGCTGCCGACTTTACAAAGCTGAAGGAAGACGACATAAAATCAATCACGTTCTTCAACAACAAGGCAAAAAACATCAGGGAATCATGTAAGATTATTATGGACAAATTTAGCAGCAAAGTGCCCGAAACAATGGAGGAATTAGTGACGCTGCCTGGCATTGGAAGGAAAACAGCCAATGCTATTCTGATAAACGCCTTTGACAAAGTTGCTGGAGTGGTTGTAGATACCCATGTGATAAGGGTTGCTTACCGGCTTGGGCTTACGAAAAATACAAATCCTGAGAAGATTGAGAAAGACCTGATGGCTGCCGTGCCAAAATCAGAGTGGAAAAGGATAACCTGGCTTCTGAAGGACCACGGCAGGGCGGTGTGCAGGGCTCCTGTGCCATTTTGCAGCAAGTGCGTTCTGGATAAGGTTTGCCCGAAGAATGGGGTTACAAAGAAGCTTTAACGTTTTTTGATAAACCCCAAGTCGACATCTGTCGACTAGGCCCAGTCAAGCCTCGCTTGACTTGGGCTTTTTGTTAAAAAGGTTTTACCACTGTTCTTTATGGATATTCTCCTTCTTGAAGCCGAGCTGCTCCAGCATCTTAACTGTGTCTGTAACCATTATCGGAGGGCCGCAGATGTAGAACTGAGCGTCCTTGCTTATTTCTGCAGCGTGCTTTGGAAAAGTTTCAGTAACCCTGCCTTTCTCCCATTGCCAGCTTTCGTTGTGGTTACTGGTTGACACAACAAGCTGCAGATTGCTGTTTTTTTCGTAACTAAGAAGCTCTTCCTTGAACAGAAACAGCTTTGGCTCGCCAACGCTGTAAAAAAGCTGCAGCTGATGATCGTAGCCCTCCGAATAAAGTGAGCGCAGCATACTCATGAGAGGGGCAATGCCAGTGCCTCCTGCTATAAAAACAGTGCCTGGGAGGACTGGCTGCTTAAGCTGAAATACGCCGTAAGGCCCTGTCACAACAACCTCATCACCGATGTTTTTCTGGAACAGCTTCGGGGACAGGGCGCCTGCAGGGTAGCTGACTATGCAAAGCTCCAGAAGGTCGCTTTGGGAAGGAGAGGATGCTATAGAGTAAGCTTTTGCTATTTTCCTGCCGTTGGCGTCAGCAAGGCCTGGAAGAGAGACCATTACAAACTGGCCCGGAACAAACGAAAAGCCGCTGCCTTCAGGAAGCGTGAGCCCAAAAACCCTGAGGTTTTCAGAATATGCATGAATGTCTGCTATTTTTGTTACAACTTCCTTAATGTTCAGCATGTGACGGTGGAAAAATGGCTGGATTAAAAAGTTTACTAGGGAACGGTAAAGTCAAGTAATGCTGGATAAGCTGCCAACCGTGCCTGAGTTTCACTCAGGTTCACTTCTCCTCCCCACGCTAAGCGTAGGGGAGAGAAGTGAAGTCTGCAGGACCACGGTTGGCTTCCTACTTAACTTGAAATTGTCCTAGGGAACTAGGGAGAAAGCCGCTTCCTAACCTCCTTGAGGAACTGCCTGCCGGAAGTGTCGCGAAGGACATTATGCGGGATGGTGATGTCGGCCAGCTGCTTGTATCGTATAGCCCTGTATTCCAGCAACTGCGGGTAACACCTCTTCAGTGCTTCTAAATCCGTTTCGTTCTCCTTGCAATTAAAGCTGGTTCCCCATACCACAGGCTTGGGATTGGAGATGTAGCGCTCGAAAAGGAGCTTCCTAACGTCTTCTGTAGCCTCAAGGTAGACAATTAGCGTTTTTTGCTTAAGTTGCTGAAGAGCCTCCTGGGAAAGATAAATAACGCTGCCAGTCGTGTCAATAATAAGATTTTTTGGAACAGAATAGTCAATTTCTGCCATCGCCTCCTCTTCAAACTTCAGGAAAAGATTCTGAGTTTCAGGATAGCGGGCTTCATACGGTTGGCCCATCCAAGCAGCAACACCGTTAACACCCTTAAAGCCCTTGCCTTCAAGATAAGGCTGAAGCTTTGCCTCAACAAGGTCATCACCACACACCCATATAAAATTAAGGGAACTGTCGGCAATGAGACTTTTTGCCCTCCTAGTCTTGCCTACGTTGGACATACCAACAATCGAGATGCGAAGCCTTCTGCCCTGCAACAACCCATCAAACTCGGTGGCGGATATTTTCATAACAAAGGCAGCGATGGCTGTTGCGGATATAAATTTAACCACTTAGATGACAGAGAATTGTATACGGCAGGCGGGAATTGAATTTATCTTACTTTAACCGAAAATTTTCTGCTTTTTTTGATTCGTCACTGGACACTGGACAACTGCCCGGCGAGAGTATATAAACAACTTCTCAAGTAAGGCTCGGATGACCGCAGAGCTGCCAAATAATGCTTTTCCCCTGCAAAGCGGGGTCGGCTAGCGCCTAAAAGCAATTAGGCAGCTCCGCTCAGCGTCCTCCTCGCACTGAACGTGAGATTTCTCAGCTAAGCGTGAGAAATCTCAACTGTTGATTGAGGTTTCAGAGGTAAAGAAAATGAAAAGATTGTCAGAAATGTTACAACAGGAGATTGAGTTAGAAATTTTTGATGGCACCTCGCTAAATGAAATATCAAGAACGTATTCGATAGGCAAATCAACATTATATTACCACTATAAGAAGTTAAAGGGGAAGAAAACAAAACCTATTTTGATAGATTTCAAAAGCGAAAGCGACCTTGGCGAGTTTCTTGGGATTTTTGCAGGGGATGGTTCATTCTACATGGATAAAAAGTCATATCATTACTCAGTAAGGATTTTTATTGGAGCTTATGAGAGAGAATATGCTGATTATTTGATAGAAAGGTTTAATGCATGGTTCAACAAGCAACCTCGCATTTATAAAAGGGATTTTAATGGAAAACCATCCGTAATCATTATTGAATATTACTCAAAAGATCTGTACGCTTTATTAAAGGGGCATCTTTCTTGGAAAGGGAAAAAAAGCTATACGGTTGGGCTGAAAAAATTTGGTCTTGCCAATAAAGGATTCAACTTAGGATTTTTGAGAGGGTTATTTGATACTGACGGCTCGATATACCGTCCTAAGAGACGAGTTTCTTTAGCGTCAGTCTCAAAGGTATTAATTGAGCAAGCTAATCAGATTTTGATACAAAATTGTGGATTGCGACCAAAAGTGTTTATTTATAAAAAAGAAGGTTGTGCTGATTTATACACCTTGACATTACATGGCACAAACGCAAAAAGATTTATAGAACTAGTAAAACCTGGCAACCCTAACAAGCGGCAGTGGTCCAGTCTGGTTAAGACGGGAGCTTCCCAACCAGAGGAAGGAGCTCTAAACCCGGGTTCAAATCTCGGCTGCCGCACTTTTAATTCATAAGCCAAGCGCAACCTTGGCTTCCTCGCTCATTTTGTCAGGGCTCCACAAGGGCTCCCAGACTACGTTAACTGTAACGCCTGCAACACCCACCATTTTCTTCACCGCATTTTCAACCTCTGCAATGATGTAAGGACCGACAGGGCACGCCGGGGAGGTAAGGGTCATGTCAATAACGACCATTCCCTGGTCTATCTTGACATCATACACAAGACCCAAATCCACAATGTTGTAATGGATTTCCGGATCTTCCACTCGTTTGAGCTGGTCGAGGACGGATTCCTTGGTAGGTTCTGGCATAGTGACTGTTAACACCTTTCACTTTAAAAAGCTACCGAGAATAAGGTTTATATTTGGCAAAGTACTCCCACCGCCTTTATGGACAAGGGAGTTAATGAGCTATACGAAGGGGTCACCATAATAACTGGCAGACAGAAGTACATACTGCCACCTTCTTCTTTTGCGGAAGCCCACATAGGGATGATGAAGCCTGGTGAAATAAAGCATCAACTTGAAGGTGTAATAGAAGAGGTGATTAATGGCCGCTCTGCCGAAGCACCCGTAATAGCAGAAATTATCCGTAAAAAAGGTGGGATAAGCTATGAGGATTTGGAGGAACGTGTTAGAAAACACCATGAGGAAAGAGCTTCTCTTCTTAATATGGAGCCCATAAAGGATGAAGATGTTTCTGGGGGAGGGGTTTGGTACTTTGTTGTAAAGAGACGCGGGGATGCAAGGGGGGAAAGGGATAGGAAAGTTGTAATATCGCTTGACCAGAGGGGCAACATAGTAGATTTCTCATGCGAGTGCCCAACTTACAATAAGAACTTAGCCAAAGGAAATTTTGACTCCCTGATGAATCCGAAGGAGATTTATGGGTATTACTTAGGGGGTAACTTCGGAAATGGTGCGCTGGTACAACCACAGAGAGATGTCTCGGGCTTCCCACTTTTTACAACAAGAATTGCCTGTTATCATGTCGCTTCGGCACTTATTCAGATAGCACAATCGCACGGCAAGTATTCCTTACCATTCGATTTCACGAATGTTGCAATCTTCGAAGCGTTGGTAATGGACAAGTTCAAAGACAGAAAGGAAGCTGACATCGATGACTACCTGATACGGCAAGGAGCGCTCACAGAAGAAACCGTGAGAAGGACAAGCGAGGGGGAACAAACACTTGAGGTTGCAAAGCATTCGACTAATTTTGATAAATACTCTCACAGGATAATACAAGGGCTAAGAAGAATGTTAGAGCAGAGGGAGTACTCATTCAGCGGATTTGCGACAGACTTCAGAGGTACTCCTTACAAAACAACAAGCGTAGTATTTACTAAAAGAGATGGGAGGAGTGTTCACATATTGTGTGACAGTAAATTTGGAGCTTACGACACACTGGTGGACTCTGAATTACCATTTATACTATCTAATGTTCCTGTATTTGTATGGACGGAAGAAGGAAAACAACAGGTCATGACCGAAATTGGCGGCAACCCAATAGCAAACACAGGCACTCATTTCTTAAGGTTTGATGAAAGGACGCAGACAGAGGTTGTTTCTGTAATAACGAGACCGCCAAGAGAGCTTTTAACAGGCTTAGAAGCTGCTTACGGAAGAGTATACGAAACCATAATGAAAGAAATAACTCCTAAACCAGTTATAAGGCAGTAGAAATCAAACGCTAGCCGTCTCTTCTCCCGTGTAGCTGGGCATCGCCGCCTTGGAGATTATCATTACATCCCCAACTGACTTAACCAGCTGATGGGGCACAACAACGCCCTTAGCGCTGCCCAAGAGCTTGCTCAGAACAGAGTTCCTTGTGGCTTTGACACGCCAGCCTATGACCTTGGTCTGGGTCATAAGGGCTTCCTCAACATCGCCAAAGTAATCGCCAGTATCGGTAAAAACCCTCATATCATAAGTTTCCCTAACCCTTTTTGTCCTAAGCATTACAATCACCTTCCAAGCACAAACACTTTAAATGAAAGACCAACAACTTTTATTCCAGCAGCGATATATAAATTTTGTGGAAGCACGTTTAAAGGGTTTTGTCACCGCAACAGACAAAAACCAACCCTTTTTACAAAAGGGTTGATCCAAAAACGAAAATGAGACACGAGAACCTGATTGTGATAGGGACATCGCACATAGCCAAAGACAGCGTGAGAAAGGTAACTGAGACAATAACAGCTGAGAAGCCGGACATAGTGGCGGTTGAGCTTGACCACGCCAGGCTTCACGCGCTGCTTTCTGAACAGAAACCGAGGTTCAGCCTTGCCGCGCTGAGGGTCATGGGCCTTACAGGATTTGTTTTCTTCACAATAGGAGGGCTGCTGCAGAGAAAACTTGGCAAGCTCATCGGTGCAGTTCCAGGGGAGGAAATGAAAACAGCCGTTAAGGTTGCAAACCAAATCGGAGCGCGGGTTGCACTGATAGACCAGCCGCTCAGCATAACAATGAAGAACCTGTCAAAAATACGGTTCAGGGAAAAACTGAGGCTTGTAAAAGATGTAATCTTCGGAATTACAGGACTTGAAACGGAAAAAGTAAACATAGACCTCTCAAAGACGCCAACAGGCAGCTTTGTAGAGATGGCAATGCGAAAGGTAAGAAGAAGGTATCCTGGGCTGTACAAGGCGCTTGTAACAGACAGGGACAATTATATGGCACATGCCCTAATGCGCATAACGAAAAGCGAGCCAGACAGCAAAATCACAGCAGTTGTTGGTGCGGGGCACGAAAAGGAGATTGCGAAACTGATAAAGACAGTTATAACAAAACAGCAACAACAGATATAAGCATGATAACAGAATCAGCTTGACTAAGCCACAGCTCACTTGTGGTGGCCGTTGCTTGCAACCACTTGCGCTGCCCAAGCTCCATACTCTTGCTGCTCTTCTAATTCCTGGAGGCGCGTACCTACAGAAACCAGGGCAGGAACAGGCAACCCAACTAATTCTGAAAATTTAGAAACATCACCCACGTATCGAATAGAAGGACCTTGCCTTGCGTTTTTTCCTGGATGGTAACCACCAAAGTGATGCCCATCATGATACCTGTCCTTCTCCCTTTTTTCTAAAGCCAACATCTCTTCACGCCTTCGGCTCTCTTCCCTGACCAGTGAAGCAAGAGAAGGACTTTCTTCAAAGCCATCCGATTCAGCCTCAGCTGTGGGGCTTTCACCATTAGAAGCTGCGTAAGTGCTGCCTATTTTCCGCGCGGTTCTTCTGCTAATAGGAAACCGCTCGCCATAAGCACCTATGAATGTAATGGTGGTTTGCTGTGGCGAAGCTTGCGCAGACCTAGCGACTGATCTAGAGTTGCCGTAGCCTAGGTGGCTTGGCATTAAATTATTCAGAGAACTTGAACCCCACAGTCTTGGGGGGCAACTTCCGTAATAAGGCGGCATGTTAAAAACAGTTGGAATTGAAGGTTGTTTAAATATTTTACTACAATACTTTAAATGCCGAAGTTGGCTCGCTAAACATTATCGTTGCCGCCAAGCGAAGCATTTAAAAAGTTACTACTAGGATAGTAAGCTAAAAAGAGAGGGACAAAAAGATGCCATCGCTATACAGCTTTTACGATTGGTTGGACCGGCTTAAAAGGTACTATGCGTTCAGCAGGAACGAGCAGATTTTTCTCCTGATATCAGTACCGGTAATGGCGTTCATAGTGGGATTCAGGTTTGAGGGAGATAAGTTTGTCCTAGGCGTTTTCCTGAACAATTTCGCCCTAAGCCTGATAGCAGTTGCAGTTGCGGTTTTTGCGCACGAGTCAGCACACAGGATATTCGGGCTCAACATGGGGTACAAGACAGAATTCAAGCCCTTCATTTACGGGCTGCTCGCAGGGGTAATCCTCGCCTTCATGACATACGGCCACTTCATATTCCTGGCTTACAGCGGAATCCTGCTGAACATAATGGAAAAGCACAGGCTCGGCTACTTCAGGTACCAATTGGGGTACTTTGACCTTGGAAAGGTATCACTGGCTGGGCCCCTTGCAAACCTGCTTATTGCGATTATAGCCAAAAGCATGGGGTTCCTGCCGCAGCCTGTTTCTGAGAAGCTAATCCTCGTAAATGTGCTGTTCGCAATAACCAACGTATTGCCCATACCGCCACTGGACGGGGCAAACATAATGTACGCCAGCAAAACAGCCTACCCGTTTGTTTTCGGGGCAGTAATAAGCTGCGGGATGCTGCTCCTCATCCCATGGCTAAGCACGTGGCTTACAATAGCAGCCTCTCTTGCCATAGGATTATTTACTGCAGTGCTGTATTTCAAATTCGTTGAAGGCAAGCTGTTAAGTAAGTAAGACACAAATCAAACACCAAAATGAGGCGCTGGAGAAAGGGGGGTTTTGAAGCCCTGGCAAACTGGGTTGAGCTGTCATTTTTTGGCATGCTGATCGCAGGATTTGTTCTGGGAAAGGTCGTTGTTGACGCGACATTTGCGCACATCTTAGTTGCGACAGCCGGCTTAATATCCGGAAGGCTGGTTTACGTTAAAAGGCAGAATAACCCGGTGCCATTCCAGGCAATCAGCCTGGCATTCATAGTCGGCTACCTAATCGGGCACAGGATAGGGAACGGCATTATCATAACTTTTGTGTTTGCTTCGGCAGCCGCAGCAAGCTATTACCTGCACAAAAACCTTGACTTCTTGGCATAAAAGGAAAAGTTTTTGATTGACCTTTTTCTTAAAAAGGTCATGATAAAAGGATTTACCCCGAGGCTGTACCAGGAAACCATTCTGGCAACGGCAACGACCAAAAACACGCTCGTTGTTTTGCCAACGGGGCTGGGAAAGACAAACATATTCCTCATGCTGGCAGCGCACAGGCTCAAGCTTTATCCTGACAGCAAGATACTCCTGATAGGGCCAACAAGGCCCCTCATTGACCAGTACCTGGAAGTGTTCAGAAAGAATTTTGACATTCCAGAGGGGAAGATGGCAGTGCTTACCGGGATGGTTGCTGCTGAGAAGAGGACGGAGCTGTGGAACAATGCGACACTGATATTCAGCACGCCACAGGGACTGGAGAATGACCTCTTGGCCGGGAAGATAAGCCTTGAAAACGTCACACTGCTGGGGTTTGACGAAGCACACAGGGCAGTGAAAGATTACAGCTATGTCTGGATAGCAAAGCAGTACATCAAAACTGCGAGGTTCCCAAGAATACTGGCACTAACCGCATCACCGGGAAGCGACATGGAAAAGATAACAGAGGTCTGCCAAAACCTGTTCATAGAGGACATAGAGGTAAGGACAGAGTCGGACCAGGACGTGAAGCCCTATGTTCAGGAGATGGAGATAGACTGGGTAAAGGTCAATCTTCCGCCAGAGCTCTTGGAGATAAAAAAGCTTCTGGAGCTGTCCTTGAGGTCTAAGCTTGAAGTAGTCAAAAAAATGGGTTTCCTCAGCGGAATAACTGGAGTCACCAAAGGCGACATCCTAAAGCTTCAGGCAAGGCTGCATGCAGGGATGGCAAGCGACAAGAAGCATTTCCCGCTGCTCATGGCTGTTTCAGCCCTGTCAGAGGCAATGAAAGTTGGGCATGCGCTGGAGCTAATAGAAACGCAGGGCGTTACGGCACTTTACAAATACGTTGAAAGGCTAAAGGAAGACGCAAAGGCAGCAAAGACAAAGGCCGTCAAGAGGCTTTTTACTGACAACAATTTTCTGGCCGCAATTGAAAAAACATGGCAGCTTTACGAGAAAAAAGCCGAGCATCCAAAGCTGGACGAGCTTAAGAGGATAATAAAAGAGAACGTTGCTGATGTCAAAGGGGCAAAGGCAATAGTGTTCAACCAGTACAGGGATTCGGCACAGAAACTGCAGCAGGAGCTCAATAAAGTGGAAGGGGTCAGGGCCAGCATCTTCGTGGGGCAGATGAAAAAAGGCGATACAGGGCTATCGCAAAAGGAGCAAAAAGAGCTTCTAAAGAGGTTTGCAGAGGGCGAGTTCAACGCCATAATTGCCACTTCAATCGGAGAGGAAGGTCTTGACATTCCAAAGGTTGACCTTGTCGTGTTCTACGAACCAATACCATCAGCAATAAGGCAGATTCAGCGCAGAGGGAGAACAGGAAGGCAGGAAAAAGGCAAGGTCATAATACTCGTGACAAGGGACACCAGAGACGAAGCATTCAGGTGGGTTGCCCACCACAGGGAAAAGAGGATGCACAGCATACTGAAAACACTGAAAAGCAGGCTCAAGCTAACGCCAATAGCACAAAGGCAGCTTGACAAATTTGCATAGTTGCCAAAAAAATGGAAGGAAAAATAAGGATATTCGCGGATGTAAGGGAGAAGCATTCCGGAGTTGTAAAAGCCCTCTATGACGAAGGTGCGCTTGTAGAACTCAAAGCCCTGCCTGTAGGAGATTTCCTGTGCAGCAGCAGGGCTGCTGTTGAGCTGAAACGCTCTTCAGACTTTGTTAATTCAATCATAGACGGAAGGCTGTTGCGGCAGCTGAAGGAAATGAAGGAAAGCTTCGAGAGGCCCGTATTGATGATAGAAGGGGCAGACGAGCAGGACCTTTACTCGATCAGGAATGTGCACCCAAACGCGATAAGGGGCATGCTGGCTGCAATAGCAGTAAGCTACGGGATACCAATACTCCACTCAAGAAATCAAAGAGACACTGCAGGATTAATCGTGGCAATTGCAAAAAGAGAGATGGAAAATAATGTGCCGCAGCCAGCCATGCACTCCAAAAAGCCCGCGACGCTAAAGGAGCAGCAGGAGTATGTGATTACCTCCCTGCCGGGGATAGAGCTGAAACTGGCAAGGGCGCTCCTGGAAAAATTCGGGTCCGTAGCCGAAATAATCAATGCAAGCGAGGAGCAGCTGCAAAAGGTTGAGCTGATAGGGCCGAAGAAGGCAGCAGACATAAAGAAAGTGGTTGATTCTGCACACAGATAAATGGGAAGATTGGTTTATGCGCGTCTCGCTACTTCAATCCCAGGCTTCATGCTTTTCCAGGCAACCTCAAATAGGTTCTCTAGCGCGGCAGCGAAGAATGGCGTGTTCACCCAGATGCCCACGTCATAGGTTGGGTGGACGTCCTTGTCGTCCATTACCATGAACATCATTTCCTTGCCGTCAATAACGCAGAACCTTCCTTTTGCTTCGGTGTGCCTTACCTCTGCAATGTCGGTGATTGTGTCTACAGCGTGCTTGTTTTCCTTTGAGATAGGCACTGCGATTCTGATTTTTACCCCCCTCTTCTTGGCCTTTTCCATTGCCATCTTCAGGCCTTCCACCTTTCTGAGGAAGTCCTGGGATGTTGTCAGTATTGTAACGGTTTTTTCGGCGTTCTTTATCATGAGGTCAAGGTGGTTGTAGAGGTTGTGCCTACCCTTCAGGCTGCCTGAAAGGTCTGCTGGCTCTACAAGCTCTATCCCCTGCTGGTGCAGCATCTTGAGCTCATCAACAATCTCAGTGTTTTTGACTTCGTCAAGCCTCTTGAGCCTTTTTTCGGACTCCTCCTTCATGTGCTTCTTTACCCTTTCAACTACCTCTACTGGCTGCACTGCGAGGTACTTTATCGGCTTGCCAAACTTCATTATGACAAAGCCCTTCTTTTCCAAACTCTCTAAAACATCATAACTCCTACTTCTTGGGACATTAGCAATGTCAGAAAGCTCACCGGCTGTTGCGACTCCTCTTGATAGCAACGCCGTCCATATTTTGACTTCGTAAAGGTTTAGTGAGAAATAGGTCCTGAGTTTACTAAGGAATTCTTCTTTAATAATCATTTGAAACCCTCCAACAATTAATAAGGGGTGAATTGGTAACACTACTATTAATATGTTACGTTTTTTTACTGCACCCCAGTAAATGAACCTTGCTGACTGCTTAAGAACTACTATTTAAGCTTTGCCCCGCAAAGCTTGCCTGTTTTATGGTTTGATAAATAGTTTTAAATAATTTGGCGTCGGTTTGCAACAGAATGGCACAAAAAAGCTCGGCACGGCCTCTTGCCTTTTCAGAAGCTGTTAATCTGCTGGTAAGGTCTGGCATACCATTTTCCTCAACAGTTTTTTTGGAAAAGGCTGATGAAACCTCTTACCTTTCAGCCGCAGAAAAGCTTGGTTTCCCTGTGTTTCTTAAGATTGTTTCATCTCCAACAGAGGGTGGTGCAATTCACAAGGCGAAGCAGGGGTTGGTTGCCAGAGTTGAGAGTGCTCAATCTTTCGCTACTGCTTACAAGAGGCTAGTGGCTGCCCATTCAAAGCTTGCCTCCAAAAAGTTAGTAGAGAAAAGGCTTGTGCTTGCTGTTCAGAAAGAGGCTTCGGGGCTTGAGTGCATTATTGGCGCAAAGCGTGACGCCTCCTTCGGTCCTGTTATCGTGTTTGGCTCTGGCGGCATCCTGGCTGAGGAGCTGGGTGACGTTGTTGTAAGGCTGGGCCCGGTAACGGCTGAGGAAGCTTCGGTCATGATTAAAGGCACAAGGTTTTACAGCATGCTTCAGAATTTAAAGGGCGGCGGTATCGCGCTGCAGAACCTGGCGGCTGTTATTGTCAAGGTCTCAAATCTTATGGTGAATCACCAGGAAATACTGGAGCTTGACATAAATCCTGTTTTTGTTGCGATGGATTCCGGTGATGTTATGGCAGTTGATGTGAGGACTGTTATCCAAAAAGCTGCAGCGAAAATCGCAAAATCTGCAGGCGTTGGCTGGAAGCCTGCCGCTGTTTCAAGGTTCTTCAGCCCTGCCTCTGTAGCAGTTATTGGTGCTTCCAGGCATGCTGAATCTGTTGGCCAGTCCATAATGCGCAACCTTACCCTTGGCTGTGTTCACCGCTGCGAGTACTGCAGGCCTTTCCTGGGCAAGCTTTTCCCTGTTAACCCTTTTGCCACGGAGATTCTCGGGTTTAAGTGCCACCCTTCTGTCTTGAGCATACCAGAGGATGTCGGCATGGCCATTGTTGCTGTTCCTCATGATATCGTGATGAAGTCTGTTGACGACTGCATTAAGAAAAAGGTGAAATCTGTCATAATAATCAGCGCTGGATTTGGGGAGTTCAATGGGGAAGGCAGAAGGCTTCAGGCAAAAATGGCTGATAAGCTCGAGAAGGCAAGAATTCCCATGCTGGGCCCCAATTGCCTCGGCATAATAAGGCCTGCGCATAACCTCAATGCCAGCTTTGGGCCGAGCATGCCTCCAAAAGGGTCAGTTGCCTTCGTTAGCCAGTCCGGAGCCCTTGCAGACAGCATAATTGACTGGTCCATACAGGCCAGATACGGCTTTAGCGCAATTGTCAGCTACGGCAACAAGGCAATGCTTGACTGCTATGACTTCTTTGATTTCTTCGCTAACGATGGGGAAACACGGTCTGTTGCTATTTACCTTGAAGGTGTTGACAACGGCAGGGACTTTTTTGAAAAGCTAAGGCAGCTTGTTACCAAAAAGCCGGTCGTTGTATTAAAAGGCGGGAGAACATCTTCAGGCACAAGTGCAGCAGCAACCCACACAGCCTCTTTGGCAGGCGATGCCAAGGTGTTCGAGGCGGCAGTCAGGCAAACCGGCGCAGTTATTGCAGATACTGTTGAGGAGCTTTTTGATTTGGCAAAGGTGCTTGCAGAGCAGCCTGTGTGCAGTGGCAATGGAATCGGGATAGTTACGAATGGCGGCGGATGCGGCGTCATCTGCTCTGACTACTGCGATGAGCTTGGGGTGAAACTCCCCCAGTTAAGCAAGGACGTGCTGAAAGCCTTTGACAAGAGCGGCATAATGCACCCTGCCTATTCAAGAAGGAATCCCCTAGACATTGTTGGCGATGCAATGGCCGACAGGTATGAGCTTGCCATAAACGCGCTGCTGAAAGAGCCTTACATTCACGGCCTTATCATCATACAGACGCTTCAGGCAATGACAAACCCTGTCCTTGACGCGAAGGCTGTTGTGGAAGCCCATAAGCTCTTTCCAGGCAAGCCCATCATAAGCTGTTTCATGGGCGGGAGGTTCAGCAGGAAGGGCATGCACTACCTTGACAACATGCACATACCAGACTTTAATGACATCCGCAAGGCTGTTGTTGCAATGAAAGCCCTTATCGACAGGGGCGGGTTTCTTGCAGGATTGGACTTGGATACTTCAGCAACAACCACAGCAAAAGGTGCAAAACCAATAAAAACAAAAAAACGATAAAAAAGAAATTAAGCTGCTACATCTTATATCTCAAAATAGCGGCCATTCCGCCAAGCGCGTCAAGCTTCTGCCCTGCCTGGTTTTCTGAGTTTATTATGAAGACTTTCCCTCCGGTGTCTTCGACTTTTTTCATCAGCGCTTCTGTTTCAGGGTTATTGTATACCCTGACGTCTGTAACAAGCAGTTTTTCAACTGCGGCAGCGCCTATGGCTTCCCCGACCTCTTTTTTACCGTAGGCAACCTTTCCGTCCTTTGCAATCTCGGTCATTAACTCATCAACGAGCCTCAGCTCCTTTGAAGCCATTGCATTAGCCAAAACAGTGTCCATTTCCGGCCTTTTCAGCACTTCATCAATGGCGTTTTCGCTCACGCTGCTGCACGTTGCGATGGCAACTTTTTTCCTGATGGGGTCACTTTTAAGCTCATTAGCTAGCTCTTCTTTCCAGAATGCAGGGCTTGCCAGTATTATTTTGTCCGGGTTATTCCTCTCATCATACTCCTTAATGGCAGCGATGATTTCCTTGTAAAAATTGGTGGCTGTTGTAGCAGCATAATCCTTTTTCCTGACCTTTCCTTTCAGCTCTGCCACCACTTCGTAACCCCTGCTTTTGAGCCTTGCGAGGAGGCAGCTTTCCCTGTCAAACACAACGATGAGGGCTTTCAGCTGTTCCTGCGTTGCCTGCTGGAGCCTGTCCAGCTGGTATTTCTGCCAGCGCGCCTTGGTTATTGTCAGGACTTCGCCAGGCTCTGCCGTTATAGTGTGGTGCGCCCCCTTTGGTATGTCTTCGTGCTGCTCTGTTGTTGCACCCCTTATCCTCAGGCACTGGTCCTTGAATTCAGAATCCTCAACGGCAAGGGAGAGCGTATACGTCTTTTTCACGGCTTCCTCGGCCGAGCCAAGCCTTACCTTGCGCGTTGTTTTGCCACTTACGGTGTCTCCTTTAAGCACAACCTGGCTGAGGCACCAGAGGTCGTCAAGGCTTTGTGCCTGGACAACCACCTTTCCATGCTTCAAATCCTTCTTTAGTATTTTCATTTTTGCCTTCCCTGCTCACGCAACAGCCGCACTGACGATAAAACCGCCAACGCAGTTGCCAAAACCGGCAAATACCTGTTGTGCATGGAAAAACATTTATATATCTAACTACTGAGGAAGAGTGCATGAGGCATTTTGGTAAAAAAGGGCAGGGTCCTTCAGGAGGCAATGCTGCTGTTCTTGTATTCGTGATTGGCGCTTTTATCCTGATTTACATCCTGTTCCTGCCGAAGGGCGAGCGGGACAGAATTCTTGAACAGGACACATCCGGCAGCGGGGCTGCTGCGCTTGCCGTTGTCCCAGGCTCTGTTTTGCTCGATGAATCACCGGGCACCCTTACCAAGGTTAAGGAAACAGACTTTGACCATAAGCTTCCCTCGTTCAACCTTTTTACGAAGAAGGAGGATACGGTTTTGAAAAGCGTTGACTCTGTTTACGTGGAAGCTGCAAGGGGCTCTGATAAGAGAAGGTCTGTTATTTTGACTGTCAAGGACAAGGTTGAGAATGCAAAGCTTAGCTTCAGTGTGGCCAGCCACGGTGGAAACCTTATAATAACCCAAAATGATGATGAGATTTTCGAGGGGGAGGTTGACAGCTTTACCGAGCCGTTAAGCATTAATCTCGGCGAGGAAAACCTGTTTGAGTTTTCCACAGAGCCTGTTCCCTGGTATAAGCCCTTTTCAAAGAACTTCTACGACCTGAGGGATGTCAAGATAACCGGCACTGTTGAGCGGATTGACAACAAGGAAGCGGTCCAGACAGTGATAATAGGGCAGGAGGAGGCAGAGCTGCTTGATGAAGCAAGCCTGAGCTATTTTGTTGATTGCAACGTGAAGGACGTAGGCAAGCTTTTGGCTTATGTTAATGGCAAGCTTTTGGCTTCAAAGGTGCCTGACTGCGGAAGCCCGGAGAAGCTGCAGATTGACCCGAAGGACATAGTTTCCGGGAAGAACGAGTTCAGGTTTGTTGCCGAGAAGGGAACTTACCTGCTTGACAGGCTGCTCCTAAGGACAAAGCTCAAAGAGCCGATTTTCCCGCTGTACTTCTTCAGCATAAACAGCTCCACTTTCAGGAGGATTGAGAATAACACAGTGAACTCTACGCTTGCGATAATGTTTGTTGATGATAAGGAGAGAAAGGCCGCGAATCTTGAGATTAACAGCCAGAAGACAAGAATCGACACCAAATCCGCGAATTACTCCAAGAACATTGATTCCTTCCTGGTTGCAGGCACAAACTTCCTCAGGCTGGTTCCTGAAACCACCCTCAACATAGTTGAGCTCAAGCTCAAGCTGGACTGCAGGAAAGCCGAGGAGTGTTAGCTTATTCTTAATCACCCCACCCAATAAACAAAACTTATTTAAATAAGTAAGACTAAACTTACCATATGACAACTGAGATAAGCATGGCAACTGTAAGTTCGAAAGGGCAGATAGTACTGCCTGAAAGATTTAGAGAAGCGATGAAAATGGGGAAAGGCACGCGTTTACTAATAATAAAAGAAGCCGATGTTCTTATACTGAAGAAGGAGGCTGCGATGAAGGATGACTTTAAGGACTTGACAAAGATGGCTGAGGAGTCTATTAAAGACCTTTGGGACAGAAAAGAAGAAGATGTTTGGAACAAGTACTTAGAGGAATAAAAATGGCAAGCCAACGGGACCTTATTCTTTTATCTTATCCTTTTAGCGATTTAGAAGCTGCAAGGGTGAGGCCTTCCATAGTCATATCGAATGATGCATACAATATGGAGTTTCAAGATATGATAGTTGTGCCGTTAACGACTAATCTAAGCTTTAGGCGGTACGCAATAACCTTAACAAATGATGAGCTAGATAAAGGGTATCTGATAAAAGAAAGCAAAATAAAGGTTGATAGGGTGTTAAGCGTAAAACAAGCTTTGGTTAGAAAAGTCATTGGAAAGGTCAAGAAGGAAGTTTTAACTAAAATAACAAAAGCTTTGTTAGAAATTGTTAAGCAAGCTTGACATAAGAAAAGGTTTAAAACCCGCCAAGGCAATTGCAATGGCGTGATTGTCAAAAATGAGGTGTGAATAGTGGTTTCACTGGGCGGCATTGGCAGGATTGGCCAAGGGCTCAACCTTGGAAATGCACCTGCTATTGATGCGGCAAAAACCGCCATCAAAGCATCTCCGCAGGCTGTTGGCGGCTTTGTTCAGGGGGCTGCACTTAGCGCAGGGCATCGTGCTATGGGCATTCCCGGGAAGATTTTTGGCTTTTTCTGGGACACGCTTATTGCCAATAATAACGAGTACGACTTGTTCATAAAAATAGCGGCCGTGATGTATTTTGCAGATTTTATCCACGGCTTTAACCAGAACATAACACTTGCCGTGCACCTGGTTTTTGCCCTAGTTGCCTTTATCCTCATAGGCGAGAGGGACGCCAACATAAGCAGATGGAATTATATCTGGGTGACAATCATTTTCCTGAATGTATGGCAAGTCTTCCTGCAAGGCCCAATGTACGTTGTGCGAGCTACTGGCGGGCTGGCTCTGCTGGCGCTTGCCTTCGTTATGTACCTCAGGAGCAATGTCCCGATGCCACTCAGAGGCATTCCATACGTTGCAGCAATAGACGTGCTTGTTATGAATGTTTTCAGGGTGCCGCTGCTCCAGTATGCTGAAAATGCGGGCTTTGCTTTCGTTGCCATTAGCTATTTGATGAACAGGCTGCTTAACCCCATCATGCTATTCTATGGCCTGATATACATGAAGAAAGAAAGCCCTGTAGTGGCCGGAAGGCTTTTCGGGATTGTCTTTATCATCTACTTGCTTGCAGCCGCAACACCCATCCTTGCGGATACGATAACGCGTTATAGAGAAAGCAATACACAGCTAACTTCTGAAGAGGGCCAGCAAGCCGGCAATGTCCTAACCACTTCCTTCAAAAACTTTGTTAACCTCGTTACCCTTAAGTTTGTCAACCCCTCGGTTGCCTACGCCTATGAGAAAGCCGAGGAAACCTTCGGCTTTGGTGAGCCCAAGAAGGAGCCAAAGATGGGTCTGCAGCTTTTTGATGACCCAACAATGCTAAGCGAGTTTAAAAAGAGTCGCGGGCCTGCTCCCAGCTTTCTCATAAAAGTGCTGAACCCTTTCCCCCCAGATTTCAAGAAGAAGTACCTTGAAGTGATAGGGATTGAGTGCATTGATAAAACCGAAACTGACACGCCACTCAAGCTTCATAAAGCAGTTGATGAGTTTAATGCCGGGGCTTCTGAAGCGAAGCCTCTTGAGGTTTACTATACTGGCGGCAGGGGCGGCACGACTATTACCTGCTCGCAATGCAGTGATGTTGCCGGGGATGTGTCGTGCTGGGAAAGCGGAAAGAGCTACACAATGGAGGCAACAATCAAGTACAGGGTGGACGCTGATGCTTACCTGAGCACTTCTTTTATGAAAGCTGCTGAGCTTAGAAATCTTAGAAAAGGCGGGAAGGACCCCGCTGATCCCGCTGTTGAAGGCACCCCAATAGAGAAAGCAGAGTACAGCAACGTGCCCGTATCATTAACATGGGGCCCGATTGGGCTGGTTACATCCCCTGCACCGGTTGATTTCATAACAGGGCAAACCCCGGGGCAAAGCGGTCTTGAAATAAAAATTTACGTTGCAAAAAATCCGACTTGGGGGGAAGGAAAAGACAGCGAAATAGACAGCATAAAAGGACTTAATCTTACAGTGCCTGAGGGCGTTGAGCTTGATGAGAAAAGTGATGCGTGCGCATTTGAAGCCATAAAAGATAAACCTAACAAGTATCGGTTAAAAAGCGAGTGGACCGACAACTTCATCGGTGAAGGAGATCGTTTTGACTGCGGGTTAATTGTGAAACCTGCCGTGTTGCACGGCGCTGACTGGGCTGCGGCCAGGTTTGATGTAGAGGGTGTTTTCATACTTTCAGTGAAGAAGGAGGGCATAAAATTCACTGTGACAGATTCGCCTGCTGCAAAGTCATAAATGGCAAACTAAAAAATGATAAAAATGCCACATTTTAAAAAATACTTTAAGAATGCCAGGTTTTTATTGCCTGTGACGGCAGTTTTGGTAGTTCTACTAGTCTCTGGCTGCGGGCAGCTTGGGGCCAAAACCAACAAAGGCATAGACCTGCCAGAGATTTATGTTGGAACAGAAGGCGTTGATGCACAGTTTGCCCCTGATACCATCCCAAAGGCCACAACAGAGGGCAGCGTTCATTATGCCTTGCTTATTGTTTCCAATAAGGGCGCTGCCGGGGTTGACCCGAAGGCCCTCACAATTTTAGCAAGGGACGACGGGGCTGCGTTTAAGTTTGAACCCGCAGTCATTGACTCCGGCAATATTGGAATTGCAACCCTTCCTGGCAAGGAAACAAATCCCTCAGGTTATCTGGACTCAATTAAGGTCAAGGCCACTGCCAATGACCTTGGAGGGAAAGGCGCCGAAACAAACCTTTTGGCTACGGTTTGTTATCCTTATAGGACAAATCTTACTGCTAATGTTTGCATTGACACGACCCTTGGCACCCCAAGCTTCCAGAAGGTAAGGAAGCCGTGCGATGCTGAGAAGCCTTTGGTGTTCAGAAGCCAGGGCGCGCCTGTGGCAATAACAAAAATAGAGCCTAGGCAGGCAAGCGGCGATGGCTATGTTGTTCCCAAGTTTAAGATTTTCATAACAAATGTGGGAAAGGGCAGGATTATTGATAAAAGAGGCATAGCAACGGCCTGCACAGATGACTCGAAAAATGCCGATAAGGAAAAGAGTGGAGTTGTGAGCGTTGACATTGTTGGTCTTAAAGATGAAAATCTCAAGTGCACAGAAACCGAGAAAACCATCACAGAAACCTCTGCTGATGATTATATCCTTTGCGAATACACCGGCACTGACCTTAACAAGGACCTTGGTGTGTTTGTTACTCCTTTAAGCATTGGGCTCAGCTACGGCTACAAGTCAACAAGTGCGCCAGTTCATGTAAGCGTTGAGAAAGGGGTTATCCAACAATCTTAAGTATCTCGTTTTCTTCTCTTAGCCATTAACTGCTACTTCCAAATAATCTCCTCTATTATTCGCTTCTTTTTCTCTGCGCTGACACACTTCTTTTCCGGGCACGGCTGTGTCGGCTGGGGCTGTGTCATGCAGATGCATAAATCCGTTACACACTCAAAGTTGTGGATGCACGGATCGCCAGCTACTTTCTGCGTCACCGAAGTTCCGGTGAAGCTGCAATATGCACCAGCTTGCCTTGAGCCAAGTGGTGAGCACTGTTGCGGGCCTTTAAGCTGGAATGTTTGCTTGTTGTCGTTCTCGTTTGATTCTGTAAAAACGCCTTTGGAAGTGCCTACCTGAAAATTGTCAACGTCAACAACTGCCCAGTAGTTTGCATCTTTGTCTTCAAGCACGCATTGCCCTCCGCCTAGCGAGCTTACCCGAACTGAGCTCAGCTTTACCTCACCGGGCTTAATCCCTGTTTCAAGTGGTTCAAGCAATTCACCTTTGCACACTTCAGTATCTTTTTTCAGTATGGACACCTTGAGCGGGAGGATTTTGTCAGACACAAACCCCCCGCCAACGTACTGTTCAGGCACTGCTATCCTTCCGCCGGTGTTTTTGACTGCCACTTTGACGTATGAAACCGTGACAGGGAAGATTTCCAACGGCGGCGAGGCTTCTGCTCCTGTTGGCACAAGGTTAGCCAGGCTGGACGCCAGCACCTTTAATCCAGCTTTTTCTACCCCATTTTCATCTTTAAACAAGGCTTCGGCTTCGTTGTCGTTTTCCCGGGCCACAACGTAGAACTGCTCAGCGTCCACTACGGCAGTTATGAAGAGGTCGCCGGAAAAGCCTTCAGGTATTTTCACAGTCTTCCTTAACACTTCAAGGCTTTCTCCGGAATTTATCGCTTTGCCTTTGTGCTTAGTTGTTACAGATGAAAAAGTGTCCCCAATAAAAGTCCCTACTGCCGCAGATACCCGCGGCATTACTTCGGAACCGTACTTATCGCCTTCCCTGAATGACACCGAAGTGCCGAATGTACTGCCGCAGTTGAGGTTGATAACGCCAGCAACAGGGCATTTGCCCCTAACGTCAGGGTGGTTGGTGCTTTTTGTTCCTGTATTTTTGACTTTGAGGACAACTACAATCTCATCGCCGCCCTTGACGCCGGCAGGGGCTGTCACTTTGAGTTCAGGCACGAGTTTGACGCCTTCTGTTAGAGGCTGACTTGTTTGGCTTGATTCTGGGGGTTCTTGAGATTTGCTGCACTGGGCTGATTCCAAACACCTGTTTTCGGTTTCACAAGACGACCCTCCCGTACAACTCTTTGACTGGGGCACTTTGCCAGAGGGACATCCCTGCTCGCCACATCCTCCGCTTGTTTGCCAGTCACCACAAGTGCATCCCTGCGGAAGCTGCTGTTCGGGCTGTGAAGACGAAGGGCACTTGACTTGGCAGTTGACGGAGCTGTAACATTTACCGTTCGATACGCACTTCCAGCTTGTCGGAGATGCACAGGGCTCTTTTTGCTCACATTTTGGGGAAGCTGATCCAACCGCTTCTGTTTGGCTTGATTCAGGTTTAACCGCTTCTGTTGATGGTGGAGCACATGACATGCCGCTGGGACTACAGCCATTCGGGCAGTTCTTTTCTTCAGAATCAACCTCGTTCTTCGCGTTGCAGAAATAATCAGTCAACACCTTCCTCACTGAGGAACACGTGTCACGGGTTGAGTCTGAGCCACGGGTTACTACCCCATCCTTATCAGAACACACAACCACTCCTGCTTGTCCTGTCGCGGTATCCTTTATCGTAACTTGAGTATCTGTAGCTGCAGCGGTATCTTTTACAGTAATTCGAGTGTCTGTAGCTGCAGCGGTATCTTTTATCGTAACTGGCATGCCTGACCCGGTGTTAACCACTTCTGTCGGTGACGAAGCGGGTTGCGTTGCCTGGCCTGGCTGAGCCTTCTGCACCATCTCACCGTAAAGCGTGCATTGGCCTTCAAGCTCCACTCTTATGACTTGGCCAATGTAAGACTTGGGAATGTTATTATCTTTCAATGTATTTTCCTTAGGGCTTCTTTCCTTGCCTGTGCGGAGGTAAATCACCATACTTTTGAGGTCGCAGCCGTAGTCTGCAAATATTTCGTTGAGCGGCCTTCCTGTCAATGCGGAAGTTACACCAATATGAGCGCCGGAAGTTATGAAAAGTGGTGGCTGCTGATACTGTTCATTGCTTTGAATGAGATAACACGTGTCTGAGTAACCAGGATATTTTCCAATCCAGAACAGCCTTTTTTTAAGTTTAACATCAAATCGCATTGCTCTTCCCAGCATAGACTCTGGAATTTTTTCAGACATATAGGATGAGCCTTCTAATGTGCCAATGTTGTCAAAACCGCGGCAGTCAGAGCTTTCGGCAATTTGGCTTCCTGTTTTCCCTATCATGCCCGGCGTTACTGCAACGTAGTTGTCTCCCTCATAGAGAATTATTTTGCCCATTAATGGAACGATTGACGTTTTCTGTATCGTTAGTGCTGTGTCTGTGAGCGCTTGAGACGTATCTTTCAGCGTAATTGGCGTGCTCGTGCCTGCAGAGTCCTCAGGTATTTGTATTTGATATCCAGTCACGGCAGGGCCCGGGAACAATCCGATGTTGTCAGAAAGCCATAATGCCCCGAAGAGGGCCACCAGCGCCACAGCTACTTTCACGTTTATCAGATTATCAGAATATCCTCGAATTCAGCACACCTCTAATGTTTTTATGGGAATTATGCGAATTATCTTATTGCGGGTATTTAAGTGTTTTTATTTTGGGGCATAGAAACATTTAAATACGCCTTTCCTCAGTTTTGCTAATTTGATTTAAAATGAAAAAGAGCGTTATTTCAGTTCTATTTGTGGCTTTGATAGTCGTTCTTGCCGGCTGCAGTGGTGGCAATAAAGGCCCTGTTTCATCTTCTTCTACTCCTTTTATTGGGGGGACTGAGGGCTTGACTGCGAAGTTTGCAGAGAATTCACCTCCCCCAGAGGTTACAGACGCCCAGAAGAGTACTCCAGCAGCTACTTCACCAACGCCTACGTTTCCTTTTGATATTGTTGTGCTCCTCGAAAACATTGGCGAGTCCGATGTTCTGAAAGGGAATGCGATTGTAACCATTAGCGGCTTGTCGGCGAGTGATTTCCTTAAGAGTGGAAAGAATACCAAGGGTGCTGCTGTTTCTCTAATAGGTGTAAACCCAACCGAAAACTTGAATGGGGTTAAAAAGGACCCTGATGGCAACAAGATACCTGGCGGGACTACTGATGTCTGGTTTAGGCAGTTGGCTTACCAGAAGGAGCTTCAGGGCAACAATCCTTTCCCGGTGCAGGCAGATATCTGCTACACTTATCAGACAAAGGCACAGACCGAAATGTGCATTCGAAAGGACCTGACTAAAAGCGTATCAGGCGTGTGCCAGATAGCTACGCAGAAGCAGGTGTTTAACTCTGGCGCGCCTGTTCATGTAACAACAGTGAAGGAAAGCATTGCCGGCAGGAACAAGGTTTTGCTCACATTTAACGTGAAAAGCATTTCCTCAGGAAGCGTTTTTAAGTTTACTGATGCGGTGGGCTGCGAGAGGGGCGACTTCAATACAATTGACCAGGTTTATGTTGATGTTAAAACCGGTTTGAGTGATCTTAAGTGCAATGGCTTGTCTGAAGGCGAACAAGTGGCGGGTGTTAATGGCGGATTTACCGGTTACTTAAGGCTTAGCAACGGTGAAGGAACGTTCTCCTGCATACAGCCGACTCCTGAAGAGGACTCGGTAAAGAAGATTGACATCGAGTTAACATACAATTACCTGATTTCAAGGAGCACAAGCATTCTTGTGAAGCACCTTCTTTCTTGATTTTCGTTCTGCTCAAAACAGCAAGGTTTTAAGCCACACCGCTAAAATAGCCGAACATTTAAATATAAGTTTACGATTACTAGCTTTTGTTTACGTTAAGTGGTGGTTAAGGTGTACGAGAATGTTGCTGCGCGGGTTCCGGAGTCTGTTGTTAAAGACATAGACTTCGTTGCTGAGGAAGAGGGCACTGACAAGTCTAAAGTAATAAGGGAGCTGCTTTCTGGCGCAGTGAAGGAAAAGCTTGCCGAGTTGGCGCTTGAAAAGTACTCAAAAAGGCTTGTTTCTGTTGGAAGAGCTGCTGAATTGGCGAAAATGCCTTTGGCAGATTTCTTGCTGGCGGCTGCGAAAAGGAAAATACCGCTAAACTATTCGTTGGACTCTCTCGAAAAGGATTTTAAATCGGCGTTAAAGGCGTAAAGGCAAAAATGATAGTTTCTAACTCTTCGCCGCTTATTGTTCTGGGAAAGCAGGGAATTCTGAGCCTTCTAAAAAGATGTTTTGGAAAGGTTCTTATCCCGAGAAGCGTTTACGACGAAGTAGCTGGTAAAAAAGACGGCCATGAGGTTGCGGCTCTGGACAAGGCGATTGGGGAGGGATGGGTTGCTGTTGAAAATGCGGCCATTAACAGACTGCTGCTCACTGAAAAAATGGGGCAAGGTGAGAAAGAGGCCATATCACTAGCTGCCAAACACAAAACCGTTTTGCTGATAGATAATGACTCTGCAAAATCGTACGCCTCCATATTAGGGGTGGAAGCTCACGGAGCTCTTTACGTCCTTTTTCTGGCTTGCTCCCGAAAGTTTATTGCAAAAGAGGAAGCAATGGACATTTTTGACGGGATGGTTGCAAATGGTTTTTACATCTCCACAGAACTTTATTCGAGATTTGCCGCTTTGTTAAAGTCGTTGTGAATGAAAAGAAGAATAGCATTCACTTCTTAACGCCGCTCAGAACCTTCTCAATATTCTGCCTTGAATAGCCGGAAGTCAGTAATGATTCCCTAATCTGATTAATGGAATCACCATGCTGAAGACCTACCTCAACGATTGATTTTATTTCCTCAAGCTCAGAATAGCCGCCCAGCTCTGTGAACAGTTCCTGCTCAGAATGCCCGGCAGCTTCCCTTGCGCCTATAGGCATTTCATTAACTGTTGATTGCCCTGTTTTTTTAGGCAGCTGCTTGACCATGGGTTTGACTGTTGCGGTTTTTTGCTGTTTTGCAGCTATGATAACAGCTTTCTTTCCTTTTGCCATTTTAACAGCTAATTTCACCGCCGCTTTTGGTTTGAGCTTGGCTTGCTTCATCTTTTTTTGTTGCGGCTTTATGCTCCCGAAGCCTGCATCCTCTGCTGCCTCTTCCGGAAGCTCCTCTTCAACTGTTCTTCCTCCAATCATAGTTTCTGAAGGATTTTGCGGCTTGGCCTGGTCTTCTTCCTGCGCCTCTTCAACCGTTGACTGCAGCTCAGCTCCCGATCTTGGCGTTTGCGTGAAGAAACTGTCTTCTGATGCCCTTGTAGCTTCGGTAGCTTCGGCAGGCTGCTGAATTCCCTGCTGCGGCTGTTCGAATGCGCTTATCTGAGCAAGCTTTTGCCGTATGTACTGCCTTGACCTTCCTATTTCAACACCGGCGCTGCCGAGTATTTCCAGCTCTTTGGCAAGCGCTTCCTGCCCATTTAGAAGCAGCTGCTCCTTTCTTCCTATGCCAGCTTCCCTCTCTTTTAGCTCTGCTATTTTTGTTTCTGCTGATGCAAGCAGCTGTTTGAGCTCTTCTTCTTTGCCAGCAAGATACTTCTCTTTTTCAAGCAGCTCGGCAATGTCAAGCCCTGCTGAACTGACCGCTCCTGCACCTTGGAGCTTTAGCAGCTGCTGCGACGTCACAGTAAATGTTTGCAGGGTTTCCTTAATCCGGGTTTCCCTCTCCTTCATAAGGGCTGTTTCGTGCTGCAGCTTTGCGCGTTCCCCTTCCAGGGCTGTTTTTAATGATGATTCTTTCTGTGATGACTCCTGCAAAAGCGACTTTATCCTAGTGTCGTGCTGCTCCCTGAGCCGGGCTATAAGCTCTTCGTAGGCCTTTTCGCTTTCAAAGTATATGCGCTGCCTTTCCTCGAGCCGTTTTCGCAGGAGGGCTGCCTGCTCCTTAAGCTTTGTAACCTCCTCTGCCATGAACTTTGACGATTCTTCCTTGACTTGAATCTCGGATTTAAGCTCGTTGAGCTCGCGGTGAAGATGAGTCTCTGGCTTTTTAATTGCAGATTGCCTAAAATGGCGCAGCTGCTCTTCCTTTGCCGCCAGGTTATTCTCAAAAGCTGTTTCGAGGTTGCGCACGGTTTTTTCCTTCTCTATCAGGAGCGCTTTAAGCTCTTCCAGCTGGCTGTTTTTTTGTGAAAGCTGTTCCTTTAGCCGCGCTTGCACGGATTTGCCAAGCCGCTGATCTTCAAGCAGAACCTCTTCCAGTCTTCTGATTTCGCTGCCGCTCTGTTCCAGTTCTTGTTCAAGCTTTTCTATCCGTTCGTGGCCCTTGCCCACCTCTGAACCCATGAAGCTGGCGCTGCCGGGCTTTTTGGAGAGCTGCTCGTTAAGCGAGCTTATTTCCCCATTTTTGTGCTTAAGCTCTTTCTGCAGCTTTTCAATAAATTTCTCAGTCTCGTAAAAACGGGAGCTTGGCTCAGGCGCTGCTGCTTTGGCCTTGTGCGTTCCCCTCTCAAGCTCTAAGAATTTCTTCTCAATCGCGGACTCAAGCTGCGCTATTGTGCTGTCTTTTCCAACCAGGAGCGTTTTGAGCTCTTCAACATGCCGCTGTGTTTCGGCGAGTTGCTGCCTGAACCTGTGCCCTGCTTCCTTGGCAAGCCTTTGCTCTTCCAGCAGCAGCTTCTCTGTGTTTTTAGTTTCTTTTTTCCTTCGCTCAAGCTCTTTCATGAGCAGCTCAAGCTGCGGGGAGCTCGACCCTTGCCGGGAAATTTCCGCATTCTCTGCCGCCGCTTTCTCCAGCAGGTGTTTCCTGAGCAAGGCAATGTCTGAGTTTTTTCTTTCAAGCTGGGCGCTGAGGTTGTCGATAAGCTGCTTGGTCTCTGCCTCTTTTTTGACAAGGATAGCTTTTATTTTTTCGGCGTGCTCCCTTTGGGAAACAATGTTGGTTTCAAGCAATGCTGAAAGCTTCCTGTTTTCTGCCTCTTTTTTTGCGTAAATGGAAGCAACCCTGCTTATCTCCTCATCCTTAATGGCGAGCTGTTTTGTCAGCTCTTGAATAAGCCCTTTTTCGCCTTCTTCAAGCTGCGTCACATAATCCCGCAGCCTTTCAAGGTCTACGTTCTTTTGCAGAAGCTGGACTGAAAGCTGCTTGAGCTTTAATTCGTATGAGGAGTCGTACCCATTTTGTGGCTGCCCAGAAGGGGTGTAAACTTTGTAAACCAAACCGGATTCCTCTGGCTTTCCGGAACTGTCTTTTCTGACCTCTTTTTCTTTTCTGAATCCCATTTTGCCGGTTAACTGGCAATTATTGGCTTAGACGGGTATTTAATCTTTACTAAATTGGCAAATCCCTACTCTTTTAACCCGGCGAGCGCGATTTGGCTCAGCAGGGCTTCAAGCTGCACGAACTCGTCAGCTCCTTCGCTCATCCTGAACTCTATTTCCCCGCATTTTTCGATCAGCATCAGCTTCTTTTTGGGCTCTATGGCGCTGTCGAGCACCTCTTTCTGCAGCTGCTTGATAATGTCCAGTCCGGACAGGCCGTGGGCAAGCATTGTTTCCAGAAGCTTGTCCCTTGCCTTTTGAAAGTTATTGGAGAGTGCCAGTTCTATTACTTCCTTCACCTCTTTTGGCCTGGCAACGCTGGCTATTGTGTAAATCAGGTCCTCTGTTATTGCGGAGGACATTACTGCACAGCTTTGCAGCACGTTCTCAAGCTTCCTGCAGTCGCCTTCTGAGACTTCAATCAGGGCTTTTCTTGCCCTTTCGCCAACAACAAGGTTTTCTGCTGCAGCCACCCTTTCAATTATCTTAATGATCTCAGGATCAGAAAGCGGCTTGAACCTGAACACCGCACACCTGCTCTGGATTGGCTCGATTATTTTAGAGGAGTAATTGGCCAGCAGGACGAACCTGCATGTTGACGTGTAGTTTTCCATTGTTCTGCGCAGGGCCTGCTGCGCCTCCCTCGTCAGCGAGTCTGATTCGTCAAGGATGCACATCTTGAAGGGCACTTGCCCGATTGATTTGGTGCGGGCAAAGTCCTTAACCTTGGTCCTGATAATGTCTATGCCCCTTTCATCAGATGCGTTAAGCTCAATAATGTTCTGGCGCCAGTCGCCCCTGTACAGCTGTTTTGCTATTACCAGTGCCATTGAGGTTTTGCCAACCCCCGGCGGCCCTGCAAAAAGAAGGTGCGGCAGGTTCTGGTGCTTTACAAACGCCTCCAGCCTTTTAACTATGTCTTCCTGGCCTATTATGTCCTTAAAACTGGAAGGCCTGTATTTCTCCGCCCACAACGCGCTGTCCATACCTTTTGCGGAAGCAAGAATTCAATATAAAGGTTTCTAAGAAAAAGAGGTCATACAATGTCTTCTTCAGAAATCACCAGGAAGTCACCCATCGCCATTACTGCGCTGAAGGGGATAAGTATGTTGCCTTCGCCATCCCTTTCCAGTTCAAGCTTCTGGATGTACGGTGTCGGGTTTGCTAGGACAAGGTGTATCAGCTCTCCTGTTTTAGTTTCAAACACTATATCTGCAACTTCGCCAAACCTTTTGCCTGACTTGCTTACGACAATCTTGCCGATAACCTGCCTGGAGAACTTCTTATCCTCATCTGCCATTAAAAAACACCCTGCAACCCACGAATGCCGCGAATGATGATTCAGTTACTATTCTGTAATGCTAATGAAATGATGTTTTTCTGGGCAGAGCTTATATTTAAATGTTGTGGAATTGTGCTGAAAAGCATAAAAATGGTTGCAGAGGGCTCTTGGCTATCGCGTGCAATTGCAGTTTACCCTTCCGCAGGGTTTTGGTTCTGTATTCCCCTGCAGAAGCCGAACGACCTTCTCCGTGAGTTCCTTCACTTCCAGTTCCATGTAGGGGTTTAGCACCACAGTCTTGCTGCTGTTGTGGTCAAGGTACCTTACAACAGCTTTTGTAACTGCGGTATTGAACTTTTCCTGCAGAAGCATCATATAAGCCGCAGCCTGCACCCTATGGGAGGGCCAGACTCCATCAGAGGGCATCTTTCCTGTTTTTAGCTCTATCGGTAGGATAGTGTTTGGGTGTATTTCAACCCTGTCAACAGTGCCTTTTAGCCTCAACATTGGCGATTTCACTTTCAGCTCCGAAAGTATTTTTGGCGAGAGCATCTGCCAGAGCTCTTTGCCAAACACGCTGCTCTTTGCGGCAAAGCTGTAAACATTTTCAGCCCTTTCGCCGGCTTCGGCGGCAGCTATCGGCTGGAGTTTTGCAACAACCTCCTCCGGGGCTATATCAAACAGAGCCAGGGAATTGCTGTGGCTAGCAACAACGTGCCGCAGAAGGTTTTGGTATGATTTTGAATATGCCTCCAATATTATTTCCCGTGAGGTTTCTGGCAGGTGAACCACAAGGGCTTCTTCGTATTTGTTGGTGAGGTCGTAGAACTTGTGCCTTATGCCCCCAAGCACCATTGCGGGATTAAGTTTTTCCTCATAGCCGAGAACCTTCTGCTGAAACAGGAGCCTGGGGCAATACATGTATGATGTAAGGTCGGTTACTGAAATCATAGCACTGGCTGCGGCGGCATCGGTTTCCACGGTAGCTACAGATTCTTCCTTTTTTCCCAGTCCTTCCATTTTTGCAGTCAGGGGCAAGAAATCGTTGTTTGTGTTTAAATATGTTGCCCGGGCATGTCCAGTGTCCAGTGAAACCTTCTTTGGCAAGCACAAGCCGACAGTAGTCGGCTGTGCAGTCCTGCCAAAGCAGGACTTGCAAAGAAGCTTTACCAAGAAATCCACAATGTCAGAACGCACTTCTTGCGGAATTTTCGGAATTGTTGCGGCAAAAACAAAAAGATTTATATCGTTTGGTTCGGCAGCGGCTACCATGGATATTGAGGAAAGGCTGTCTTTAATTAAAGAAGTTGGTGAGGAAATAATCACTGTTGATGAGCTTAGGCACCTTCTTGAGACCAAGCCTCATCCGGTGGCTTATGATGGCTTCGAGCCCAGTGGGGAGATGCACATAGCACAGGGAATTCTTCGTTCTATTAATGTCAACAAGATGATTAAGGCAGGTGTGAGTTTCAAGATGCTTGTTGCCGACTGGTTTGCCTGGATGAACAACAAGCTTGGCGGCGACCTGGAGAAAATCAGAGTAACTGGCGAGTATTTCATCGAAATGTGGAAAGCCTGCGGCATGGACATTGATGGTGTAGAGTTCATCTGGTCAAAAGATTTGGTGAGGCAGGAAGGCCACTGGAAAACAACAATTGACATAGCAAGGGCATCTACTGTTCAAAGGATTTTGAGAACAAGCCAGATTATGGGGCGAAAGAGCACAGAAACGTTAAGCGCTGCACAGGTTATTTACCCTTGTATGCAGGCTGCGGATATTTTTCACTTGAAATGCGATATTTGCCAGCTTGGCATGGACCAGCGCAAGGTCAACATCCTTGCGAGGGAGGTGGGGCCAAAGCTCGGCTTCTGGAAGCCTGTTATAGTAAGCCACCATATGATACTCGGCTTATTGGAACCAAAAACAGCCTATACAGACACTGACGATCGTTTGCTTGATTTAAAAATGTCAAAGTCCAAGCCAGATTCGGCAATTTTCATGACAGACAGCGAAGCGGATGTCAAGCGAAAGATAAGCAAGGCATACTGCCCTGAGAAAAAAGTTGAGGAAAACCCAATCCTTGAATACTGCAAATATATCATTTTTGAAAAGTTTGATGTGGTGGAAATAAAGAGGCCTGAGAAGTTTGGCGGAGACTTGAGTGTTGAGAGCTACAGTGACTTGGAGAAGTCGTATGTTGCCGGGAAAATTCACCCGGCAGACTTGAAAGCGGCTGTTGCCGAGAAGCTGAACGAGCTGATTGAGCCTGTCAGGAAGCATTTTGCTACCAACGCGAAAGCAAAGAGGCTTCTTGAGCAAGTAAGGAGCTTTGAAGTGACGAGATAAAGTGTGACGGAAATTTCTTTCTGATAAAATTTATATACAGGCTGTGCTGTGTGAGTTAAGTTTTTGTTTATTTCGGGGGATTTTTTTATGCCTGCTAAATCTGCTGTTAAGTTTGAAGATGCTTTTGACCTTGACATTGCACATTCGGCCATTGAGCATGCGAGAAAGATTGGAGCGAGCTATGCTGATGCCAGGCTGGAGGCGACGTCAGTGAACGGCTTTGTCCTGAAGAACGGCGTGCCTCAGGTTGCAGGCTTTGACAGGGTCTCAGGCATCGGCATCAGGGTTGTTATGAATGGCACTTTGGGCTTTGCATCAACCAACGACATTTCGAAGGAGAATGTGAGAAATGTTATTGAGAAGGCCGCAAGGATAACTGCTGCCGCCTCCGCAATAGGCGAGAAGGTAAAATTCAGCCACGAGAAGGCCGAGGTTGCCAGTTATGAGGTAAAGCAGAAGGTGAAGCTGGATGATTTAAGCCCTAAGGAAAAGCTGAAGGTGCTTTTTGATGCTGAAAAAGCCATAAAATCAACAAAGGCCAATGCCACAGGCAGGTTCTTTTCAATGTCAGATTTTTACACAGAAAGGTATTTTGCCAACAGCGAGGGCAGCCGCGTCCTTTCAAAAATTCCGAGGACTGACTTCTGGTATTTTATCACGGTTGAGGAAGCAGGAAGGACTGCCCAGAGATACTGGCAGTACGGCGCGGCCGGTGGCTTTGAAAAGATTTACGGCTATAACTTCCCAGCAGTGCTTGCTGGCGAGGTAAAGGCAACTCATGCCAACCTAAAAAAAGCTGTGGCCCCTCCGAAGGGCAAGGTTGACCTGGTGGTTGCACCCCAGATCACCGGCATCATGGTTCACGAGAGCGTCGGCCACCCTTATGAAGCTGACAGGGTTTTGGGAAGGGAGGCAGCACAGGCAGGAGAGTCTTTCATTTCAACAAAGATGATTGGAACAAGGATTGGTTCCGCTGCAGTCAACATTGTGGATGACCCCACTATTCCCGGTAGCTTCGGCTATTACTTGTACGATGACGAAGGTGTGAAGGCGGGAGAGCGCTGGCTTATTAAAAAAGGAATCATAACAGGGCTTCTTCACAACCGCGAGACAGCAGCAGTCCTTAATTGCAAGAGCAATGGCTCAGCCAGGGCAACAGGTTACGACAGGGAACCGATTGTAAGAATGGCAAATTCCATTGTCAAGCCCGGGGATTACAATGAGGGAGAGCTGATTGAGTCTGTTAAGCATGGGGTTTTCCTGAAAAATTTCATGGAGTGGAACATCGATGACAAGCGCCTGAACGCCAAGTATACGGGCGCAGAGGCATACATGATAAGGAACGGGAAGCTAGCCGAACCTGTATGGAGGCCCACTATAGAAATCTCTACGCCAAAGCTCTGGAGCTCTGTTGATGCGGCAGCAGGCAATATGGAGTACCATGCCGGAACATGCGGGAAGGCAGAGCCGATGCAGGCAATACCTGTCTGGTTTGGAGGCCCGAGCATGCGGATAAGGAACGTGAGGCTGAGCTTTTAATGAAAAAAATGTCTGGAAAAATTAATGACGCACACTCAATAGCTGCTTATTTGGTAAAGCAGCTGAAGAAGAAAGGCACTGATGACGTTGTGGTTTCTGCCGTGAGCGAGGAGGCCACTCAGCTGAAGTTTGCCAACAGCATGATAAGCACCACACAGATGTGGCATTCTGACAAGCTGAACATATTCTTGGCCATTGACAAAAAGCTCATAGGCACAAGCATAAGGGACCTTTCAACAAAAGCTGCTGATGACGCTGTCAGCAGGATGCTCAAGTTTGCTGCTGCCGCTCTTCCGAATCAGGAGTATATGGGCATTGCTGAGGGGCCTTTCCGCTATGCAGGCATTCCAGAAACTTACGACAAAAACATAGTTGAGCTCGGTGAGACTGCCATTGACCTCCTTAAAGGGGCCATAAGCGTTGCCCACAAGAACGGCGCAAAGCGCACAGCGGGGGTTTTTGAGACGACTTTTTTCAACACTTACATGCTCACTTCAAACGGTGTCGAGGCCGAGGATAAGGGCACGAAGGCTTATTTTTCTGTAAGGGCTTTTGTTGACAAGTACGCCTCTGGCCACCACATATGCAACGCAAGGGTGCTCAGGAAGTTCACGCCTGAAGCGAGCGCTGAAAGGGCTGCCGTAATTGCCAAGCAGGCCGTTAACCCGCTGCCTAGCATTCCTGGAACATACGACGTGGTTTTTTCGCCATTGCCTTTCGCGAACATTTTGGAAAGCGTCGGAAAGGCCGCCTCAATATTTAATGTTGAGTCAAAGCTTTCCTGCTTCTCAGGCAAGCTTGGCAAGAAGGTTGGCAGCGACAATGTAACTTTGGTTGATGATGGAACCCTGCCAAATGGCTTTGACAGCATGAGGTTTGACGAGGAAGGAACCCCAACAAGGAAAAATACCATTATTGAAAAGGGTGTTTTGAAGACTTACCTTCACAACACTTCAACCGCGAAGAGGCACAAGGTAAAAACTACGGCAAATGCCGGCCTTGTAACCCCGCTTCCGTTCAACCTTATTTTGCAGAATGGAAAATTTAATAAGGAGGAAATGATACGGCAGGTAAAGCGCGGGCTGATTATCACAAATGTCTGGTATACAAGGTTCCAGAACTACGAGACAGGGGATTTTTCAACAATACCACGGGATGGCATGTTCCTAGTAGAGAACGGGAAGGTCACCGGCCCTGTCAAGGAGCTAAGGATAAATGACAACCTGATAAGGATTTTGAAGAACGTTTCCGCGGTTGGCTCAGAGCCAGAGCCTGTTTTTGGGTGGGAGGTTGAAATCCCGACCATTACGCCTGCCGTGCTGGTCAGGGATGTTAAGATGACAAAGTCAGTGGAGTAAGCGGCAGCATCAAAATCGATTCGTTAAAAATGCAAAAAGGGTGTGCTTGATAGTTACTGAAGGCAGTGTTGAAAATGAAGGGGGAAGGCTTTCTGATGTTGTTTATGACCACACAATAAGCCTTCTTGAAGAGGAAAACGCGCTTCTCAGGAAAACAGTAAGCCAGCTCAAGGATGATGTGGACAGGCTTAAGCGCTCTCCCCTTATGGTTTGCGAGGTTGTAACGGCAAAAGGCGGCAATGCTGTGATAAAGATGCCTAACGGCAACAGGTTCTTCGTTGACATTCTTTCGGGCTGCGGCAAGCTAAGGCCTGGCGAGCTTGTTTTTGTTGAGCAGAAAAACCTTTCTGTCGTGAAAAAAGCTAGCGTTTCAAAAAGGTATGGTGTTGAAAAGTTCGTGATTGTTGAGAAGCCAAACGTGCTTTGGGGTGAAATCGGAGGGCTTGAGGAGCAGATAAGGGAGATTCGCGAGATTGTTGAGCTGCCCCTTAACAAGCCTGAGCTGTTTGAAAAGGTCGGCATTGAGCCACCTAAGGGCGTTCTCCTTCACGGCCCACCAGGAACCGGGAAAACGCTCCTTGCAAAGGCCGTGGCAACCGCCACAAATTCAACGTTTATAGAAATTGTCGGCTCTGAGCTCGTCCAGAAATTCATTGGGGAAGGCGCCAAGCTCGTTAAGGAAATCTTCAACATGGCCAGGCAGAAAGCCCCTTCCATTATTTTCATAGACGAGCTGGACGCATTGGCCGCCAAAAGGATGGATGTTGGCACCTCTGGCGAAAGGGAAGTCCAAAGGACGTTTATGCAGCTTCTGGCCGAGATTGACGGGTTTAAAGGCCTGGGTAATGTCAAGATTATCGGCTGCACCAACCGGAAGGACATACTCGACCCGGCAATACTGAGGTCTGGCAGACTGGAAAGACACATCTTTTTCCCGCTGCCGGCAAAAGATGCCAGGAAGGAGATACTCAGGATTCATGCCAAGGCCATGAATTCAAGCGACATCGACATGGACAGAGTCATAGGCCTTACAGAGAACTTTACCGGTGCCGAGATAAGGGCTGTCTGCACCGAGGCAGGCTACTTCGCAATAAGGGAATCCCGCTCATCAGTTGACACAACCGACTTCATTAACGCAGTTGCAAAGGTAAAGAGCAAGGAAGAAGCTGAAAGCACAGAATACGTGAAGATGTTTGGTTAAGTTCTAATGAGTTTCGAGTTTTTGATCGACCTTTTTAGTAAAAAGGTCGCGTGCTCTCCAGTTACTCCCGTTCTTCATAGCCCGCTTTCGCGAAACTCAGAGGGTGTTCACGCGATCATTGCACGCATTGAAAGGGAGTGAAAAGGTGTTTATAAACCTTCGCTGCTGTTGCAGTCAGAGAACCTTGAAATCAACACATACCCTGTAAGCCCTTGGAGCCAGCTGACCGCATTTCACGACATTTAGGATTTTAATTTTCCTTTTTGCTGCTGCGGCAGCTTTTATGACTTTTTCTTTTGCCTTTTTTGGAATATCTTCTTCCTTTTCAAAATCGTAAAAATGGATTATGGTGCCTTTTTTTGCTGCTGCGAAAGCAACGCCCAGAAAAGCCTCGGCACCTTTTGGCAGTGGCATCGTTATGCGGTCAAACTTCAGCTTGAGCTTGGGCACTATTTTACGCACGTCACCGCAGAATAGTTTGACTTTGGCCTCGATTTTGTTCAATTTCACGTTTTCTGTGGCGTATTTGTGGGCAATTTTGTTCAGTTCAACCCCATAAACCGATGCTGCCGCCGTATTTTTTGCTATTTCAATCACAAACGGCCCCACCCCTGAGAACATCACAAGCACTTTTTCCGGCTTTTTAATCTGCAAGAAGACCCTTTTCCTTTCTGTTGCCTGCCTTGGCGAAAAGTATGTTTTGACAATATCAAGATTCAGCAAAACCTGGTTCTCTTTGTGGATAGTAACAGTTCTTTTTTCGCCGTAAATGTGCTTTAGCTTCTGTATCCGCAGCTTACCTTCGTGCCCTCCAATGCGCTTATACACTGCCCTGACATTTTTCTGTCGTGCCACTATTCTTCCGGCAATTGCTTTATCCCTGTTTTTCACCCTATTTGGTATTTCTACTATGGCGATGTCTCCAATAATGTCAAATGCTCTGATGCTTTTCAAGCGAGCGGCTTCAGCCAAAGAACTCACCGAGGCCTTTTTGCTTTTTGGCTGTATTTGATTGCTCAAGCTCTTCAATCTGCTTCTCCACCCTTTGCTGTGAGAAGTCGTGCTTTTCGCACAGTATTTTGACAAGCTTTGCCGTGTTTATCTGGCGGAATTCCAGTTTGTAACCGTCGGTAACTTTCGGGTGCTCAAAAAGCTCCAGGACTTCCTGCCAAGGGTAGCTGAAGTGCTTGCCCCAATCAACAGCAGCAAATATCTTGGCTGGCGTTTTATGTTCCTTTACTGTCTTCAGGGCTGTTTTTGGGCCTATGCCTTTTATGCCTCCTGTGTTGTAGTCTGTGCCGACGAGCATTGCAAGGCAGATTAGCTGCTGCTGCGTGATGCCTAATGAGGAAAGCACTTCCTCGAGCAGGATAAGCTCAGGTTCTACGCGGCTGTAGCCAAGCGCCCCCGCCTGCTTCCTTCTGCCTTCAATTGAAAGGTTCCTTACAACTCTTGTGGCGCTGAAAAGAAGGCTGTCAGCATCCTGCGAGGCTATCGCGTAGGCGTCTTTCCTTGCAACAATGCGCGCAGCTTGTGCTTCGCCCTCGCTTAAGCCCTGAACCACGGGCAAGCCCAGGGCTTCAATGACCTCTTTTGCGTCTGCAATCATTTCCTTTGTGAGCCTTGTTGACCTGGCGGCATAGCGCTTCATTTCCTCAATGTCACCTTTCTTCTCGGCTTCAGTGTACTTCTCAGCTGCCGCTTCCTTTGCCTCCGCCCTTCTTTTTATTTCAAGCTTTTTCAGCTTTGGCACTTCACCATCAAAAACGTAAGCAGGCTTTACCCCCAGCTTCATCAGGTGTGTTGTCCTCGTAAACAGGCCGATCAGGTGAGAAGTTACATTGCCTTTTGAATCAGTGAAAAAAGCGCCATCCGGAGCCCTTATTGAGGTCAGGAACTGGTAAAGGTGGTTGGCCGCGTCTACAGCAACCACTTTGTTGCTGAAGTCTTCCAGCTTGGCTTCTTTTTTAGGCAGCAGCTCTGTTATTTGTACTCCCATGCCAGAATGGGCTGTTGCCTTGTTTTTTAAATCTTCTTCACAACGATGGCCCCGATTTCCTTTGACAGGAGCTCATGCGCTTTTTTTGACAGCTCGCCCTTTGCCAGAAGAAGGACTGGGAGTTTCTTTAGCTGGCCTTGCACTATTGCCGAGCTTATGTCTGCGTCGGTGCACGTTTTTTTGTTCTTGGCAACGCAGTAGTACCTAAGCTTCCCGACAGGGCTTGGGAGCAGGACAACATACTGGGCTTCTGATTTGCTTGCTGATACCTGTAATTCTATTTCTATGCTGCTCTTGGCAAAGAATTCGTTGATTGTTTTTGCAAATTCAGACTCTGATGCAGCGATTTGGGTTTTTTGGCTTGCGGGTTTTTTGCCGCGCGGCTTTGGGATTTCGCTGCTTGGCATAAGAACTGTTTGTTGCTGCTGTTGTGTGGTTTGCACAATGAGGGGCTTTGCTTCCTGCGCTGACGTTCCAACCACAGCCTCTATTCTCGCAGTGGCAAATGCTTCCTGTAATGGCTGCTGAAGCTGCGGTGCCTGTTGCGTTTGCGGCTGCTTCTCTTCAACAATTCCCATTAGTTTTTTAATGGATGTTTCAGCATCTTCGTTTGCGAGCAGGTACCATTTCCAGAAGATTTCTGTTTCCCCGTTAATGTTTGCCTCAAGCGGCTTTGCAAAGTCCTTAATCTGGCGAAGCGCAAACCTTGTTGCAGGCTCCATGCTGCGGTCTCTTAGCACGCCATTAGCCTTCAGCTGCTCAAGTGCCTCTTTTTCCTTCTGCTGCAGGCTGGCAGTGTAATTCTGGAGCTTTGGCTCCTGCCCCACCACATAGTAAAGGGGTGTTCCTCCAAATTTGACGCTGGAAATCTTCACGTCATTCTTGGAAGCCAGCTCAGAAAGTATTGCGGAAGCCATTAAGATGTTTGTGCCTATCTCCTTCGAAATCTGAGAGGGAATAACCGGCCCGCGCATTCGCACAAGCTGCTTTACCCTGTCAGTTATGAGGTTGGCCGCCATGGCAAAAGCGGGGGGCTGCAGGTTTAAATAATTTGTCAGAAAGCTTCTTAGGGCCTCATCCACCTGACTTCCCAGTATGAGACGTCAGCTTCCTCGTCAACAACCCCAATGAGGAGCCTTTTCTTGGTGCTGTGGGCCACCCTGTTCTTGGCAGAGAACTCATGCCATGTAAGCGTATCCCCCTCATGGACGGGGTAGAGTATCCAGCGGGCATGGTCTTCCCCAGGTTTTACGCCGCGGTCATAAATCCTGAAGTCTGCCCCAAACTTTAGGGCTGTTTTGATTATGTAGCCCCTATCCCTTATGTCCTTGAAAACAGAGTATTTTACCCAGAAGTTCTGCTGGGTTTTTGATGCTTTTTTCATGAATTGCTCTGGGCTTACTTCTTTTTTCCCTCGAGAATCGGCAACGGCTATTTTGCCTCTTTCAAGCAAGTACATGGCTTCTGTCAGGGCAAGCTGAACCCTTCCGTCAGGGAGCAGTTTTCCGTATCTGCTCTGGTTGTAGAGCTCCCTGGCAGCGTCTGTGTTTTCGGTCAGCACCCTTTCTTTCAGGAGAAATGCCTTTACCTGCTCCTTTGATTTCTTCTGGTCTCCCTTTGGCTCATTGCCCTTCTCTTTCAGTTCAGGTATTGCCGCTTCCATAAGCTTTTGTGTTCAAGGATTGCTTAAAAGCTTTTGCTTCTCAGTAATGGAAAGAAGGCCAGCGCAACACTTAAATAGAGTGCGGGCTGCCAAGGCTTTATGGAAATCGTGTTTTTGGGAACAAGCTCAATGGTGCCCACAAAGGAGAGAAACCAATCTGCAGTTTTTATTAGCCACGGCTCTGAGGGCATCCTGGTTGACTGCGGGGAGGGCACGCAGAGGCAGTTTAAAATCACTGGTATTCCTCTGACAAAGATAACGAGGATTCTGGTAAGCCACTGGCACGGTGACCATGTCTTGGGCCTGCCTGGTGTTATCCAGACTTTGAACAGCTCAACAACAGGGCACAGGCTGCAGGTATTTGGGCCAAAGGGCACAAGGGCACAGTTTGAGCACATGGGCAAGACATTTCTCATGGAGTATGGCGATGGCAGGCTTAAGCTCGAGGTTAATGATATTGAAGAAGGCATGGTCTTTGAAAATGATGACTTTTACATTGAATCCAAGAAGCTGCAGCACTCTGTGCCTTGCCTCGGCTACAGCATCGTGCAAAAAGACCGCGTTCACATTAATCTGGCAGCTGTGAAGAAGCTGGGTTTGCCAGAGGGGCCTTTGCTGGGGCAGCTGCAGGCAGGGAAAACAGTAACTTGGAAGGGCAAAATTGTGAAGCCTTCAGAGGTCACTTACGCAACTAAGGGGAAAAAAGTGACTGTAATAATGGACACAGAGCTTTGCAACAGCGCAATAGAACTTGCGGAAGGCGCGGATGTGCTGATTTGCGAGGCAACCTATGCTGATGAGTTGGAAGGCAAGGCTGGCGAATACAAGCACCTCACGGCAGGCCAGGCCGCCACTATTGCAAACAAGGCGGGGGCAGGCAAGCTGGTGTTAACTCACTTCTCGCAAAGGTACAAAACAACGCAGCAGGTGGAAGAAGATGCCAGAACAACCTTTGACAACGTCATCTGTGCAAAGGATTTTATGCGGCTGGAAGTCTGACACATGAATGCAAAAGCCAAAGGCAGTAATGCTGAACGAGAACTTATTGGCCTTTTCTGGGCTAATAAATGGTCGGCAGTCAGAGTTGCAGGTAGTGGTTCATCCCATTACCCTAGCCCCGACATCCTCGCTTCAAACGCTACAAGGATATTAGCCATTGAGTGCAAGTCATCAGGGGAGCTCAACAGGCATCTGCAGAAAGAGCAGATAGAGGACCTTGTTTACTTCGCAAAGCTTTTCGGCGCAGAGCCGTGGATTGGCGCTCGTTTCAATGACATGAAATGGGCTTTTTTCACGCCAGAAGACTTAAAGAGAACAGGTACCGGGTTTTCTGTGTCGGTAAAGATGGTGAAGGAAAAGGGCCTGACCTTCGAGCAGCTTTTGGGCGTGTTTTAGCTGATTACTTGCGTATTCTAAAGATTTTTATATGTTCAAAAAAGGCTTTTGGTGTTATGATGGGAATGGCTATTAAGGCATAAAGATGAAAAAATATTTGGTTGGTGACTTGCTGAGGGAGTATTTTGGGGATGAGGTCTTTAACTTAATCGGGGAGCTTAGCAAGAAAAGGGACTATTCTGAATTCAAGCTTGCCGAAGCATTAAAAATGGAAGTCAATGAAACAAGAAATCTTTTGTACAGGCTGCACAGCCTGAACCTTGCCTCGTTTGCCAGGAAGAAGGACAACAAAATAGGGTGGTATATCTATTACTGGACTTTCCATGATGACCTTATTAACGACTTCCTTTTAAGGTATAAAAAAAGCCAGCTTGAGTCTTTAAGGGAACGCTTTTTGAAAGAGGGTAAAAGCGATTTCTATTCGTGCTTGAATAAGTGCGTTCGCCTTGATTTTGACAAGGCGTGTGATTTTTCATTTCATTGCCCGGAGTGTGGTGAGCTTTTGGGCCGGGAAGCTGAGGGTGATGAAAAAAGGCTTGGTTCTGAAATGATAAAAATCAATGCGGAAATCGGGTTTTTGGAAGGGCTGCAGAAAAAGGCGGCAATCACTCAGAACCCCCCAGCAACAGGTGGGAAAAGTGCTGATGCCAGTGGCAATGCCAACAAAGTTAAAAAGGAAAGAAAAGACAAGAACGGCAACCTGTTTTAGCGCTTCCTTCTCCTCAACGATGACTCTATTTTCTTCTCTTCCCGCTCTATCTTGATTTCCTCAAGGGCTATCCTTTTGGTGATTGCAAAAAGGTTTTCGTCTATCCTTGCAATCCTTCTCTCCATAAGGACAAGGATCCTGAGGGAGTACACAATTGCTGCAAGAGTTCCGATAATTACTGCAAGAATGACAATTTGAACGTTTCCTTCTGGCATTTCTCATCAACCTCTTTTATAGCAGCAGTATTCTGCTGCCATATTTAAAAAGCTTTTTGTTTTGGATGTTCTATAGGTTGGCGAAAAGAATCAAAAAACCTGCTTGAGCGTTGGCCAGGCTGCCTCAAACATCTTCTCAAAGGTTGAGGCGAAGAACTTAGACCTTACCCAGATGCCAACATCAGAAGCAGGGCTTGTGAGCTCATCATCAAGAGGCATAAGCACAACTTCCTTCCCATCAACAACACAAAACCTTGCAGGGGTGTTTGCCTGCCTTAGCTCAACAAGGCCCCCCAGATCTTCGATCTGGGACCGGACATCAGTTGTAATGTTGGCGGCAATCTTAATTTTTACCCGCTTTTCCTTTGCCTTCTTAAAGGCCGCGCTTAAGGCACTCTTTTTTCTCAAAATGCCAGATGACGTAGTCATTATTATGATACTCTTCTCAGCATTTTTAATCATCCTGTCAAGGTGATGGTAAAGGTTTTTCCTGCCCCGTATACTACCTGTGAGCTCAAGCGGGTCTATCTCCCTTATACCGCTTTTATAAACACTTTTCAGTTCGTCAATAAGCGGGCTTTGCTCAATCTTACTCAAAAACTTATCATGGGTATCAGCATCCTCTATCAATTTCTTCCTGACAGTCTCAATGACGTGGTCAGGCTGCACCGCTATGTACTTTATCGGCTTGCCAATCTTCAGGATTATAAAGCCCTTCTTTTCCAAACTCTCCAAAACATCATAACTCCTACTTCTTGGGACATTAGCAATGTCAGAAAGCTCACCGGCAGCAGCAATCCCTTTGGACAGCAACGCAAGCCAAAGCTTGGATTCGTAGCTGTTCAATCCAATATCTTTCAGTTGGTTGATTATTTCGTTCTGCATCAACATGGGAGGTGGGAACGAAGCGTTATATTTAAACCTTTCCTTTTTTATTATTCTCAAGTAACAAAAAAACCACCACCCCGTTGTTTCTGATGGAAATGATGCCTACACCAATTACAAGTTTTAATAATTCAATATAGAAACAACACTGCACTAGGATTTTTTCGTCGAAACAAAATAATGTTGTTTTTGGTTGTGTAGTTTCCACCAACATAATTTTTATTAATAAGGTTCTTTGCTTTTCCATAGGAAATGGTGGTGGGATTGTGTTGAAGGAAAAAAACCTCGATATTTTTTTTCAAAACTACCTTAAAAAAGAGTCTATATTCGTTAATAAACAAACGCTTCAGGTTGCTTTCGTTCCTGATGAAATTGTTCACCGAGATGACCAGGTGCGGCAGATTGCCTCTGTGATTGCGCCGGCTTTGCGGCTTGAAAGGCCCTCTAACCTTTTTATTTATGGGAAAACCGGCACAGGCAAGACCCTTACAGTAAAACACACCACAGATAAGCTTGTTTCTGTTGCCCAAAAAGAGTCTGTTTCATTGCAAAAGATTTATGTCAACTGCAAGCTCAAGAATGTCGCAGATACTGAATACAGGCTTATTGCAAGCCTTGCAAGGCAGCTAGGCAAGCCCCTTCCATCCACAGGACTTCCTACTGAAGATATTTATAAGGCTTTTTTTTCAACTGTCGACTCTGAGAAGCAGCTTGTTATTCTTATCTTGGATGAGATTGATCAGCTTGTGAAAAAGGCCGGTGATGACGTCTTATACAACCTCACAAGAATAAATGAAGAACTTAAAAACTCACAAATTTCGTTAATAGGAATTTCCAATGATTTGCTGTTTGTTGATAATCTCGACCCGAGGGTGAAATCCTCCCTTTCTGAAGAGGAACTTTTGTTCCCCCCATATAATGCCATTCAGCTGCAGGATCTTCTGCTTAACCGTTCCGCAATTGCTTTCAGGAAAGGGGCTGTCGAGTCTGGTGTGGTAGAGAAGTGTGCCGCCTTTGCTGCGAGGGAGCACGGTGATGCCCGCAGGGCACTTGAGTTGTTAAGGGTGGCTGGGGAGTTGGCTGACAGGAAAGGCGCCGCTACAGTGGGGGTCTCTGACGTTGATGCTGCGGAGGAAAAGATTGAGAAGGATAAAATAGTTGATTTGGTTACGACACAGCCCAGGCAGGCCCAGCTGGTTTTGTACTCTGTTGTCTCTATCAGCAATGGCTCTAATAAGTTTATTTTTACTGGCGAGGTTTACGAGATGTACAAGAAGTATTGCACTGTGGTTGGTTTAAGGCCTCTCACCCAGCGCCGCCTATCTGATATTTTGTCTGAGTTTGATATGCTTGGCATTATTACGGCAAGGGTCATCTCTAAAGGCAGGTATGGCCGTACAAGGGAGATTATGCTTGCCCAGCAGGCAACAACACCTGCTGTTAAGAGAATCTTGGAAGAGTCTTTAAACCTTTGATTTACCTAACGTGATGGGGCTAGCGGCTTGGCAATTGACAAGAAGCGGAGTGGTGTAGACGAACTGCTTAGGCAGAATATCCTTGTCAGCCCTGATTTTTTGGATGTGATTGAGCAGGCAAGCCCGCTTGATATTCAAGGCCTTGTCAATAGCACTGCGGGCAGCTTTCTGGTTGTTAACAAAGATGTTGACCTTCTTTTGAAGAGGAACGAGCCTGATGTTAACTGGCTTGAGCTTGAGCGTTACAGGGTTCTTTCAGAAAAGCAGCAGAAGCCCGAAGCGTATGCTGCGTTTCTAGGAACACTTTTTTCTCAGAATAAGGGGGGCCCAAGAAAAGCGCCCAGAGCTTCAGCAATGGATGATTCGCCGGTCAAGGTTGTGTTTTCTTATACGGCCTCACCTTCGAAAAGAGAGGTCGGTGATTTTGTCGGCTATTACTCTGCCCGTTATAAGGCAATCCGGGGCATTTTGTCTCAGAGGCCTGAGCTTGCAAACCTTGTACAAATCGGCCGCCTTAAGAATGGGGGGGTTGCCGAGTCCATTGCAATTATAGGCATGGTGAAGGACAAGCAGCAGACGAAGCAGGGCCACCAGATTGTTGTGCTTGAGGACCCTACAGGAGTCATCACTGTTATTGTTAACAAGACGCGCCGCGAGATTTTTAACCTTGCCAATGACCTTGTGTTTGATGAAGTCATAGCGATCGCTGGCAATTTCCGTAACGGAGTGCTTTTTGCGTCAAACATTGTCCTGCCCGATGTTCCTCTGAGGGAGCAAAAACATTCTCCCAATGAGGGCTACGCTGTTTTTATGTCGGACCTTCATTTTGGCTCTTCGCAGTTTCTTGAGGAAGATTTTAGGAAATTTTTGAAGTGGATTAATGGAGGCTTAGGCAATTCCGTTCAGAAAGAGATTGCAAGCAAGGTAAAATATGTGCTTATTGCCGGTGATGTTGTTGATGGCGTTGGCGTTTACCAGGACCAGTATGATGAGCTCGCAGTTAAGGATGTTACAGAGCAGTACAGGATGTGTGCTGATTTTCTTTCAGAGATACCAAAGCATATCAAAATAATCATCTCTCCCGGCAATCATGATGCTGTTAGGGCGGCCGAGCCCCAGGCAGCTTTTTACGGCGATTTTGCAGCCCCCCTGCTCAAGCTGCCAAACGCTGTTCTCGTTTCAAATCCCGCCATTGTCAACATCGATGCTTCAGAAAATTTTTCCGGCTTTGACGTGCTGCTTTACCACGGCTACAGCTTTGATTATTATGTTGCCAATGTTGACTCCATAAGGCGCCAGGGAGGGTATGAGCGTGCTGACCTTATTATGCAATTTCTGCTGCAGCGGAGGCACCTCGCGCCAGCCCACACTTCCACACTGATACTTCCTGACCGTGCATCTGACCCGCTGTTTATTGGAATCGTTCCCGACATATTCGCTACCGGCCACATACACCGCACATCCGTATCGGATTACAGGGGCATTACTCTTATTAACAGCTCCTGCTGGCAGGGCAAGACAAAGTTTCAGGAGCGCCTTGGGCACAACCCGCAGCCGTCAAGGCTGCCTGTATTTAATTTGAAAACAAGAGCCACAAAGATCATTAATTTTGGCAAGTAGGCACCAGTGATTGGCATGAAAAGCGAAATAAAAGGCACAAGCCCTGAAATTGATGAGTACTTTCTGGAGATTGATGAAAAGCTTAAGCGTTGTTACGCTGTTGCGAAAGGTGCGAGGTCAAAAGGGCACGATCCTGAGCCTGTTATTGATATCCCTCTTGCATCAAACCTTGCCGAGAGGGTCGTTGGCCTTGTATCTGCCATAGCTCCGGCCCTTGCCGGGGCTGGCGTTGCTGAAAGGATTCAGGAGCTGGAAAGGCAGTACGGCGCACTTGCCTGGGAAGTCGCGTTGACTATCGCAGCCGAGGTTGCAGATGGCAAATTCTGTTCGTTTAAGGACAAGCGCGAAGCATTGGAAACAGGCATTAGGGTTGGATTTGCCTATCATACGACTGGCGTTGTTTCAGCGCCTCTTGAGGGCTTTATTGAGCTTAAGATTAAGAAGCGAAAGGATGGCAAGGATTACTTTGCCGCTGTTTTTGCAGGGCCGATAAGGGGAGCAGGCGGCACCGCAGCCGCTTTTTGCCTTGTTATAGCTGATTTTCTCAGAAGGAGGGCAGGCTTCGAGGCTTACGATCCTGACGAGCTTGAGGCCAGGCGTTTTGTTTCAGAGCTTGATGATTACCATGAGCGCATTACAAACCTCCAGTACAAGGCGAGCGAGGACGAGATTGAGTTTTTGGTTAAAAACTGCCCAATTGAGGTCGATGGCGATCCTACTGAGAAGTTTGAGGTCAGCAATTACAAGGACCTTCCAAGGGTAAGCACCAACAGGATTAGGGGAGGGGTATGCCTTGTTGTTTCAATGCTTGCCTTTAAGGCACCCAAACTTTGGAAGGAGCTGAAGCGCATCCAGTCAAAAGGCGGTTTTGATATTGACTGGTCTTTTCTTGAGAAGTTTATCGCCTTGCAGAAGAAAAAGAAAAGCATGAGCAAGGAGAAGAGTGACGATTCCAAGAAACTCGCTCCGGATTACACTTTTATTTCAGACCTTGTTGCAGGCAGGCCTGTCATTACACACCCTCTCAGGCACGGCGGTTTTAGGCTGAGGTACGGCAAGACTCGCGCAAGCGGCTATTCTGCCGCAGGCATCAGCCCTGCGACCATGATTGTGCTCGACAGGTTTGTTGCCACGGGAACCCAGCTTAAGGTTGAACGCCCGGGCAAAGCCGCGGCAATAACCCCCTGTGATTCAATAGATGGCCCTATTGTTCGCTTGATGGATGGCTCTGTTGCCAGGCTTGACTCCGAAAGCGCTGCCCGCGCGCAAGCACCACTTGTCTCTGAGATTCTTTACCTAGGCGACCTTCTTATTTCGTACGGTGATTTTTTTGACCGCGCCCACATGCTTGTGCCACCGGGGTACTGTGAAGAGTGGTTTGCCGAAGAAGCCAAAAAGTCAGTGCTTGATAAGTCCGGGGCTTTTACGTTTGCTTTTGCTGCAAATGCGCTTTTGCTGCCAGAGCCTGAAGTTCGGGCGTTGCTTTCCCCGCCTTTTGAAAAGCCTTCTGCCGAAGCAGCGATCCGCTTTTGTGAAGCCCTTGCCGTTCCAATCCACCCGTTTTACACTTATTTTTGGTCAGCACTGGATAGCGAGCAGTTTGTTGCCATGCTTAACCTTCTTGCAAAGGCGCGGCTTATTTTTGAGGCTGGAAAGGTTAAGCTCGTAGTTTCTGCCGGGTCTTCCCCGCAGGATAAAACTGGCAAAAGAGCCCTCGAGCTTTTAGGCCTTCCTCACCTTTTTGTTAACAACGAGTTCGTTGTTGTAGCCCACAACGATGTCGTAATGCTCCTGCTCCAGTTGGGAATTGATGTTAGAACCCTCCTCTTTTCAACTGAAACATCTGCATCGTTTTCTGATGTCGTTAGGGGGAAAGCAGAGGTTATAGCCGCAGCCATTTTTTCATCACAGCCGCCGCCACCCCAACCGCAAACCGGCTTGGACCTTGTGAGAAAGCTTTCAATTTTTCAGGTGAGGGACAAGGGGGGCACTTTTATCGGTGCAAGGATGGGCAGGCCCGAGAAGGCAAAGATGCGAAAGCTTACAGGAAGCCCACACGTTCTTTTTCCTGTTGGCGATGAAGGCGGCCGCCTTCGCTCTTTTCAGGAAGCTATCGTTGCAGGGAAAGTGACAGCCGATTTCCCGATTGCCGTCTGCCCAAGCTGCAGTTCCCAGACAATATACCCTGTTTGCGAGAACTGCGGTAGTGGAACAAAAAGGTTGCTTTTCTGCGATAAGTGCGGCGTTATTGAAAAATGCCCGCATGATAGCAAAACTTACTCAACGAGACCTCTGCAAATAAAGCATTTTTTTGACGCAGCCCTAAAGACTCTTGCCGAAACAACCCATTCTGACCTCATCAAGGGAGTCAGGGGCACATCAAACAAAAACCATACCCCGGAAAACCTTGCGAAAGGGGTGCTTAGGGCCAAGCACGAGCTGTGCGTCAACAAAGACGGCACTGTCCGTTATGATATGAGCGAGCTTCCCCTGACTCATTTTACGCCAGCCGAAGTCAGAACACCAGTCCAGAAGCTTTTGGGCCTCGGCTACGGTAAGGACATTCACGGCAACCCCCTCACAGGAGAGCATCAGGTGCTTGAGCTGAAGCCCCAGGATGTCATTCTTCCTTCCAGCCCAGACTCAACTGACGAAAGCTCTGACGCTGTTCTCTTCAGGATTTCCAGGTTTGTTGACGAGCTTCTTACGAAATTTTACAAGGAAGAGCCGTTTTACAGGCTTAATTCCAAAGAGGATCTTGTAGGGCATCTTGTAATAGGGCTTGCCCCGCACATATCTGCGGGAATTGTTGGCAGGATTGTGGGTTTTTCAAGCACACAAGCCTTTTTTGCCCATCCTCTTTTCCACGCCGCCATGAGGAGGGATGCTGATGGCGATGAGGCGTGTGTTATCCTCCTGCTTGACGCGCTTATTAACTTCTCAAGGCAGTTCCTTCCTGATTCAAGGGGGGCGAAGACAATGGATAGCCCCCTTGTCCTGACTTCGAGGCTTATCCCTGCAGAAGTCGACGACATGGCCCACAGGTTTGACGTTGCCTGGCACTATCCTCTTGAGCTGTATGAGGCGGCAATGCAGTGGAAGCAGCCCCAGGATGTTAAGGTTGAGCTGCTTGGCTCCCGCCTTAACACGCCCAAGCAATATGAAGGCATCGGCTTTACGCATGCCCTTTCAAGCATTAATATCGGGGTAACATGCTCTGCCTACAAAACCATCCCTTCAATGGAGGAGAAGCTTAAGGGGCAAATGGCACTGGCTGAAAAAATCAGGGCTGTTGACGCACAGGACGTTGCCAGGCTGGTCATAGAAAAGCACCTTCTTAAGGACGTTCGCGGCAATTTAAGGAAGTTTTCAACGCAGCAGTTCCGCTGCCTTAAGTGCAATACGAAGTTCAGGCGGCCCCCCCTTGTCGGCATCTGCGACCAGTGCGGAGGCAAAATCCTTTTTACAATCTCCGAAGGCTCTATCATAAAGTACCTTGAGCCTGCCATAAGCCTTGCCAGCAAGTACGCTGTTTCACCATATCTCTTGCAGGTTCTCGACCTCACAAAGAAAAGGGTGGAAGCAGTCTTCGGCCGCGAGAAGGAAAAGCAGGAAGGGCTTGGAAAGTGGTTTGGGTGATGTAAGGGCTAGGCATTGAACCACATAATTATCCGGACGTTGTTATCGCCGTATTTCTCAGCTTCTTTTTTTATTTTTTCAAACAGAGCAATCCAATCAGGGCTAACCTGAGCAAGGATTTTTTTGGCAGTTGGCCCATTCAAAATCTCTTCCAATTCCTTGGGAGAAAGCCACGTTTGGCAGCGAAAATCACCCCCAGAAAAGTACGAAGTGCGTATGGGCAGTCTTTTCTTGAAATCTTCCGGCAGGCCCTTCCCCTCTGTCCAGTCTCGAGTCAGCAGAGGCCATAGGATTAGATTTCTTCTTAGTTTACATAGGTCGGCAATTTGCATCCATTCGCCGTCTTTTTTCACTTCCACAAGTCCGTAAATATCAGTTCCCATAATCCACCTACATCATCAAAACCTGCACGTGCGGCACTCCCGCAATCGTCTTGATGTCTTCTTTCGCTGCCAGGCCGAGCTTGACTGCAACCGCAACTGAGTTTTTCCCTGCAGCGTTGATTGTATAAGACCTGAGCATCAGCTTCTCAACAGCCTCTTCGTCTTTCTCTTCTCCACTGTAAAACTTTGAGCCAAGGTCAAGGATGGCATCGCCCTCCTCATATTTTCTGCTGTGTACTTCCTTGTCGCAGACAGCGAGGATGAGCCTTCCTTCCGAATTATGTTGTGCAACGATGAAAGTCATTATATCCTGACCTTTACGGCGTGCCTTGCCCCGCAGGCAGAGCACTTTATGAATGTCACGTTGTCTTCCTTTTCCAGCTTTGTGTCAGGTCTCTTGCATTCCGGGCATATGACAAAGTCCTTCAGGTACTGCTGGACTTTATCGTTTATTCTGGAAGCAGGCACTTTTGTGCCGAGAATCAGCGCTGTTTTAGTGAGCTCTCCTGATGTTGCGAGCTCCTTTAGCATGTATTTCAGGAAATGGTCCAGAGGCCTCCCTATTACGCCAGCTATGTTGTGGAAATTGCTCACTACTGTCCTGTTCCCCTGTATGTGGCCGAGCACCTTTGGCACTTCAAGCCTTTCCGTTGCCAGCGTTTTCTGCGGCAGCAGCTCCTGTGCCCTTTTCAGCAGCCCTTCATAAGCTTGTGCAGTCATGAGGCAACTGAGAACTTTGCGCTATTTTAAAGCTTATGCCTTATTATTCCAGAACCTTGAGCTTCCCAGGCACTATCTCAAAGAGGTCTCCAGCCAGTAGCATCTCTTTTATCAGCTGCTCGGAATTTTCGCTTGCCGCTTTTGCCACTACTTCCATCATGTCAGCCCCTCTGCCAGCATCAAGCTCCTTTATCATCCTGTAAATCTCCTGTTTGCCCCTGCTTACAAAATCAGCATCATTTTTGCCTGTGTTTTTCTGGCTTCCTCTGTTTTGTATCTCTTCTGCTGCCCCGTTGTTTTCTTTTGCGCCTTCCAATGTGGCGATTGCGTGCAATGCCTGGAGCTCCAGCTTTCTCACTTCAGCCCACTTGACATCCTTTAGCGGCTTTATTATCTCCGGTGCAATGTAGCTTTCGCTGCCGTAGCTTCTTGGCTTTCCTACTATTAGCGCAAAATCCCCTATTTCCGCTTTTTCGAAAAGCCATGGCTCATTATCGAAGAACCTGAGCCTTATCTGTGCTGTTCCGTCGTCAATCACTGCGCTTTTGTAAGCTTGGTCTTCCTGGCCGCTTTTGTCGACTACTGTTGCAAGTATGCTAACCCTTCTTGCCTGTTTGCCATTTATGAGCAAGGTGCGGCTGCCTTCCTCATTTTCAGCAAACTCCCCTCTAAGAATGTCAGCCACGCCCGCTTTTCTGGCAACTTCCCTTTTGAACTGGTTTTCCTGCAGCATGACCCTTTTCGTTGAAACCGTTTTCTGATTGACCTCTCCACGTCGTCCAATAGACGACGGGACCAGTCGAGCGCATCTCGACTTGGTTTAGCAAAGAGGTCACACTCTGGACAGGAAGCCGTATCTCGGCTCGTAAACGTCGCCTACTCTCTTGAGCCTTTCTATTATTTCATCCACTTCTGCCTTGCTTAGGCCTTTTTCAACAGCAATCCTTGCAACGTCCTCTACAGGGATAGTTTTCCCTAGTTCTTTTTCAAGGTCATCCAGTATTTGCTTTATCAGGAACATCTTCTCTCTTTGCGATGCTGGTATGCCTGTGGCTATCCTGTCTATGTCGATCTGGCCTGTTTCTTTCTCCCTTCCTACTTCCATCAGGCAGTACATCAACAGCTCGATTGCCCTCTTAGCATCTTCCCTTGTTACCTTGTCTGACAGCCTTACCTTTGCCGATGCTTCGCTCATCCTGACCAGGGCTTCAAGCTGCCTTGCTGATATTGGTATTGCCCTCGCCGCCCTTTCGTCGCTGACCGCCCTGTTTCTAAGC
>JACPIH010000001.1 GCA_016188155.1 Candidatus Woesearchaeota archaeon
GGTTTGGTGCAGCTGCAGTATGTGGCCTGCTATCTTTTCATCATTTTCTTTCTGTGGCATGTCTTTTATTGTGAATATCAAGTCGAATCTGTTTATAAGTGCGGGCGGGAGGTTTATCTGCTCTGCTATGTTTCCGTACGGGTCAAACCTTCCGAATTTTGGGTTTGCTGCTGCAAGGACTGTTGTGCGTGCCATGAGCGTTGCCTGTATGTTTGCCTTCGCAATACTAACGGACTGTTGTTCAAGTGCCTCGTGCATGGCTCCCGTATCCTCCTCGCTCATTTTGTCCATCTCATCTATTGAGCAAACGCCGTTGTTTGCAAGGACCAGTGCTCCAGCCTCAAGGCTCCAGCCCCCAAGGATTTCATCTTTGACTACTGCAGCCGTTATGCCTGCCCCGCTTACACCCCCTCCGCTTACGTATCTTCCTTTCGGAGCTATGACACTTACCCTTTTCAGGAGCTGGCTCTTGCCGCTACCGGGGTCGCCGACCAGCAAAACGTGGATATCCCCCCTTGAGACAATCCCGTCAGAGCGCTTTTTTTGCACACCACCCATAAGCTGCAGCATGAGGGACTCTTTCACTTTTTCATAGCCGTAAATTGACGGCGCAATGGCGGCAACAAGCTTGTCATACACCTTTGGGTCTTTTGCCAACGCCATTATCCGCTCCTCATCCTCTTTTGAAATGTTTATGTCGTAAAAATCCTCGTCTATCGTTTCTATGTAATTCGTATCGATTAGAAGCTCGTAGTTTGTTGAGCGGCTTCCATGCTTTATCACTGGCACGTCTTTCAGTATTCCGACTACCCTTACCCTGCTGCCCGGGTTTGTCCTTTTCTCGCTTATCGGGCTTACAAGGTCTTCTTTGAGGAAAACCCCTATCCGCTTTGGCTGGTCTCCCCCTTCAAGCATCTCTGGGTTTTCTTCCAGCACCATGCTTTGCGCGTCAACCATCTCCTTGCCCATAAGCCTGAAGTTTCCCTTTCTGCCGCAGCTGCAGCTCCTCGGCTCTTTGAACGTGGCTTCTGCCTGCAGGAGCGATATTATCCTCCCGCAGTTTGGGCATTCAAACTCAGTTTTTGTGACTTGCGGCCTTACATCTGATTTCCTTCTCACAATCCCATCCAACACCAGGAGCTTTCCCAGGTGGCTGCTTCTTATCTCCCTTATCATCAGCTTCTGGGATTCCGGAAGGTTTTTTACCCTGACCCTGAGCTTGTTCACCTCTGTTGGAAGCTCGATCTCCCTTATCGATAGTTCTGCGGCTTTGATTACCTCTTCAGGATAGTCAAGCAAGTCCACAGCCAGTTTTGGGTCGAATGCTGAAAGCTTTGCAAAATCAGTTGTTATTGAAGCCCTGCCTGCTGATATGGCTTCAAGCATGTTTTTCTTTTCAATCTCTTCAAAGAATTCCTTGAACCGCTCTATCTGCTCTGTGGCTTCAAGCATCATGATGCCTTTCGCGGTTATGTCCTTCTCGCCCATTTTGACGCCTGCCGGTTCCTGCTTCAGCATAGCCGCAACATGTGTAGAGTTGTAGAGTAAGAGTGCTTAAGCCCTGCAACCTGCAAAATTTATCCTTTCTTTCCCGAAGCCTTCTTCAGGTTGTCAATCAGCTTGTCAAGCGATTTGTTGACTTCCTCTTCGCTCTTTGTTCCTGTGCAGACAACCTTGCCGTTGCTGAAAAGGAGGAATGTGGCCTTTACAGGCCCGTCTATGAGCTTGTAAACAAGCCCCGGGAACTGCTCCGGCTCGTACTCTGTGTTGCTGAGCTTCATTGCTAGCGTGTTCAGGTTAAGGTCCATTCCAACTGTTCCGGAAGCGACAATGTTCTGAATCTTGATTTCGGGCTTTATCGTTATCTTTATGCCAATCTTCTCAAGGCTCTTGATAATCTTCCTTATTGACTCCTCAACCTTGTCCATTGACCTTGCGCCTGTGCATACAACCTTCCCGCTGCTGAAGACAAGGGCAGATGTTTTCGGCTCCTTTATCCTTATTACAAGCCCGGGAAACTGCTCCGGGTTGTATTCTGTGTTGGAAAGCATGGCATTCATCTTCTCAAGAGGAATGTCGTGGTTCAAAGAAGTGCTTACTACTATGTTCACTACAGTGATTTCTCTCTTGCCCATTCTGTTAAACACCCCCTAAATTCTACCCTATTTATAAGCGCTTATTCATTCTTATTTATAAACACTGCTATTTTTAAACAAGACCTTTCAAGTAAGCATAACCCTGCAGTTTCCTGTGGAAAACAGCCTCTCCAGAGCCTGCAGAGCCAAAATTCACAAAGCTTTGCCCAAAACTGCCAGCAACCAGTCCATATTAGTATTTATAAATGCGGGAATGCCTGTTTTTACGGAAATTTTTAGAAATTTTCAAAAACTTATTAAGCATGCCTGTCTTTTTCAAAACCATGGAGATTTTTATTGAGCGCGAAAACGCAAGGAAGAAGCTTAAATTCAGCGGCAAGGTTTCCACTTTGCTGAAAAAGCTCAAGCTCAATCCTGCGGCTGTCCTAGTCGCAAAAAATAACGGCCTAGTTACGGAAGATGATACCTTGAGCGATAAAGACGAGGTTAAAATCTTGTCAGTTATTTCTGGGGGCTAAGCAACTCATGCTCAAGGCCACCTATTCCGCTTAATCGCGTAAACGCCTCTTTCACATCCCTTGAAGTTTGTGCTAGAGACTTGCCTCGGGCGTCGTAGCCCTCAGCTTTCACTTCAATACCAGCCTGCCATGGCCATTTAAGGAACGATAAAATATGATACTTATTCCGGTAATGAATGCCTACAAGCTTCGTATTGTAGCCCCATTCAGAAGCCTTTCGCAATGTTTGCGGGTAAATTTCCTCACTCACTTTTAATGGCACCATCCTGCCTTCCGGTGCGTATAAAATTAAATCTCCTGATTCAAGGATTTCACGTATAAGGTCACTGTGCCCATTTACTTCCCTTTTCATTCTTAGCTCTTCATAATGGGGCGGGGAATAAACAGGCACAGCACCGGCAATCCGCAAAAGGTAATTTCCCACCAAATTTGTAAAGTTGCCCTTGTTCATAAGAGTTACCGGTTTTCTTGGCAGCAGGGATAGCATTACAAGAAAGTCCAGTTTACTGGAGTGTTTTGCGCCAATCACTGCTCCTTCTTCAAGCCCATGAAATTCCTCCTTGTTGGCCCTTATCCCGTATGCCCAAGAGAAGACCTTAAGAAAGCCCTTCATGGCCGCCCATACAGTATTGTCAATAAGGTTCATTTTTCCTCAAAAATTGATGCAACTTTTCAATCGCTTCCTTCCTGAACAGATTAATATCTCCAGGCTTCCTGAGCTCGCCATAAGTCCTGCTTTTTCCTTTCGGTATGAATATTGGATCCTGCCCCCACCCGTTCTTGCCCTTTTCTTTTTTGGCAATTTTCCCTTCTTCAATTCCAAGAAAGCACGCAGGCTCTTTTCCTACCTCGCAGTAAGCTACTGCAGACTTGTAGAAGCAGCGCCTGTTTTTTACTCCTTTCATAAGCCGCAAAATCCCGCCGTTGCCAATCCTCCAATGGATGTATTTTGTGCACGTTCCGGGGAAATCTTTCAGGGCGTCAATAAAAAGCCCGGAGTCCTCCACAACAACCGGCTTCCTCAATCTTTCTGCAAAAGTTTTGGCTGCAACCTTTACAATCTCGCAAGGGTCGTCTGACCTCAGCTCAGGCTTTTCTGCCCGAAGAACTTCAAACCGTATGCCGCTCCCGCTTAGAACAATCTCAAACTCCTTAATTTTCTGCTCGTTGCCAGTGATGAGTGTGAACATTTTTGTTTTTGATTGACCTTTTTCTCAAAAAGGTCACTTACTCCTTCCTGATGACGTCCGTCTTTATGTGCAGCTCCTTCATCTGCTTTTCTTCTATATCTGAAGGCGAGCCGTCCATCGGGCTCTCAGCTTTTTTGTTCTTCGGAAAAGCATGAACAGGAGCGCCAAACTTGTAGGCTTCAAGAAGGAACCCAAACTTTGCCTGTGCCGCTTCATGGCTTAGCCCTATCACTTTCATCACCCCTTCCTGCAGTTCCGGATTGTTAATGCGTATTGAGCCCGACCCCAGCTCGATTCCATTTAGAACAAGGTCGTAGAGGTTTCCGAGAACCTTGCCCGGATCTTTCTCAAGCAGTTCAACATGTTCTGGCTTCGGGCTGGTGAACATGTGGTGCGCCGCCTCCCACCTGTTTTCGTCAGCATTCCATTCAAACAGCGGAAAATCAACTACCCAGCAGAACCTGAATTCCTTGTCATTCCTCAGCCCAAGCCTTTGCCCCAGCTCAATCCTGAGCTTTCCAAGGACTTCGGCAACCTTTTTCTTGCTGTCTGCAACGAAGAACAGAACCGAGCCCTTCTTTGCCTTTGTTTTCAGAAGCAGCTGCTTCTGTATTTCTGTGCTGAAGAACTTTACGATTGACGACTCCAGCCCTTTGTCTGTTGCTTTCATCCACGCGAGCCCTTTGGCCCCGTTGTCCTTTGCCCATTGTATGAGATCATCTATCTCGTTTCTGCTGAAGTCCTTTTCCGCAACAATGCATTTGACCTGCTCTTCTGCGGTAAATGTTTTGAAGTCTGATTTTCTCACAATCTCCGTCACATCAATAAGTTCCACGCCAAACCTTAAGTCCGGCTTGTCAATCCCGTATTTTGCCATTGCCTCGGCATGCGTCAATGTTTGGAATGGCGTTTTCAATTCAACTCCCAGCACTTCCTTGAAGAGGTGCTTGTAGAGGCCTTCAACGAACCTCATTACGTCTTTTTCGTCAACAAAGCTCATTTCAAAGTCAATCTGCGTGTGTTCAGGCTGCCTGTCTGCCCTCAAGTCTTCATCTCTTAGGCATTTTGCAAGCTGAAAGTACCTGTCAAGCCCGGCTATCATTAAAATTTGCTTATACAGCTGCGGGCTTTGCGGCAGTGCATAGAACTTTCCAGGATTTACACGGCTTGGGACAACATAGTCGCGTGCGCCTTCCGGCGTTGACCTGACCAGCAGCGGGGTTTCAATCTCCACAAACCCGTTATTGTTGAAGTATTCCCTCACAGCGATGGCTGCCTTGTGCCTGAACATCAGCCTTTGCTGCATCATCGGCCTTCTGAGGTCAAGGTACTTGTATTTCATCCTGATATCCTCTGCAGCTTCCACCCTGTCATCAACTTCAATTGGCGGCACAGCGGCTTTCGTGATTATCTGAAGCTCATCAACAAGGACCTCTACCTCTCCAGTAGCCATTTTAGGATTGACCATGTCCTTTGGCCTGTTCCTTACCTTTCCAGTTGCCGAAACAACCCATTCCCTTCCTATGTGTTCGCCCAGCTTGTGGACTTTTTTGCTGTGGCTTGGGTCAAGAACTACCTGCGTAACACCATACCTGTCCCTAAGGTCAATAAATATTACCCCGCCATGGTCCCTTCTGGAATGGCACCAGCCTGCCAGTGTCACAACTTCGTTTATGTCTTTGGCAGTCAGCTCCCCACAGGTGTTTGTTCGTAGCATGAAACCCAGAGAAAGAAAGGCGTTTATAAATATTGCTTCAGTTGCTGCGTTTTTCTATTTCCGCCATTGCCTGAAGAAGGAGCTCCTCTTTGAACGCCGGTGCCATGATTTGCAACCCTACAGGAATTCCGTCAATTCTGCCTGCAGGTACAACTCCGGCGCAAATTCCAGCCAAATTTGCCGGCGTAGTATATGCATCGTAAGCATACATTGCCCTCGGGTCTGTTATTTTTGTTCCTAATTTGTGGGGCAGCATTGGGGTTGTTGGTGATATAATTATGTCGACCTCTTTGAATGCCCTCTCAAAGCCCTCAGAGATGAGCTTTTTCGCCTTTAGCGCTTTCCTGTAGTATGTGCCATGGTATTCTGCCCTTGAAATCTCCCTGCCACCGAGTATCCTTCTCAGGACCTCTTCCCCGCAACTTTCTTCTATCTTTTTGCCGTATTTTCTTCCATCAAACTTGCGGGTGCCAGAGAAAAACTCAACGTATACGATTGGATAATAAGCCTGTATGGCGAGGTCAACATAAGGAAGCTTTATTTGTTTTACCCCGCTTTTCGTTGCGGCAGCGAATTTGTGTGTGACACCTTCCATCAGCCTGTATATCCTTTTGTCGCTGCACATTTCCTCAAACTCAGATACTATCCCTATTTTTAGTCCCTTTAATCCTTTTTTTAGTAGCCGCAAGTAATTTGGAACTTTATTTGCTGATGTTGCGGCATCATTCTCACTTTTTCCTGAAATGACCTGCATTGCCAGGGCAGCTCCATAAGCATCATTGCTCAGAGGCCCTATCTGGTCAAAGCTCATGGTCATGTCAACGAGCCCATATCTCGAAACCCTTCCATAGCTAGGTTTTATCCCAACAACTCCGCAATGCGAGGCCGGGTTCCTTATTGAGCCGCCAGTGTCTGAGCCAAGTGCCAAATCACAAAATCCTGCAGCTATTGCCGCGGCAGAGCCTGAGCTCGTCCCTCCCGGTATCCTTCCTGGCGCTGCCGGGTTGTCAGTTCTTCCAAATGCCGAGCTCTCTCCAGAGCTGCCGCAGGCAAACTCATCCATGTTTGCCATTCCTATTATAACGCCATCCTCAGCTTTTATCTTTGCAATCACGTCAGCATCAAAAGTCCCGTAGTAATTTTCAAGTGTTTTCGATGCGCAGCTGATAGGCAGTCCTATCACAGAAATGTTTGACTTCACCGCTATCGCAAGGCCAGCCAGCTTTCCGGCTTCCCCGGACTTTATCTTCTTGTCAACGGCTTCCGCTTCTTTCACAGCAGTGTCATTAATGTGTAGAATGGCGTTTATGGCTGTGTTGTTTTTTCTAATAACGTTAAGAAACCCTTTGATGTTTTCAGCGGCAGTTATTTCTCCCTTTCTAATCTTAAGCAGCTTTTGTCCTGTAGAAAGTGGCATTTTTACCAGCTTTTTCTTTCGGCGACAATATGGTTCGAATCCTTTTTCGGCGCGTTTTTCAGCATCCTCTCCCTGAAGCCCTTGTCAGCCTTCGCCTGTTTGGCTTCTCTTGTTGTTTGCTCCCTTTCCAGCCCAACTTCTCCAGAAACCCCGCCAACCTCATCAAGGGCTTTTACAAATTCGTCCATTATGGCTTTTGCCTGCTTCCCAAGTCGCTGCTGCGACTGGGCCCCGTCGACAGTTGCCGACGTGGGTCTTATTTTTTCTTCATCGAAGCCCATTTACATCACTTTTCCCTGCAATTTCAAGCTTAGCAGCAAATCCTCCATCTTCTTGAGGTCGTACTTGATGCCGTCAAACTTTCTCCTGAGCTCACCGTTCCTGAAGTCGAATTGCATGAGTCCGTAGTATAGGTTTTCGATGAACCTCTTAGCAGCCATGACTGTCTTGGCGTCGTCATTTATTGCGGCGTTGACTGCCTTGCGCACAATTTCCCCAGAAAGGTCGCAAAGCCCGGCAATGTAGTTCTCGGCAGAAACTCCAAGTGCTTTCCTTGGCAGTATTTTCCCTGTTGCTACGAATTCGCTGAAGCAGGCCGCTTCCACGTATTCCTGTATCGGTGGCTTTGTCACGCTTGCGTAATTGGCATCTTCAGAGTATGGCTTGAGTGCAGCAATCTTCGGCTTCAGTTCAGCAAGCGCCTTTTCAGCTGCCCTGTTATCGCCCCGTTGCAAGGAATAAATGGCCCCTTTGGATGCCTTTAGTATTTCCCTTGTGCTGGTAATGAGGGCCTCTCTTTTGGAGTCGACAGTCTCTATCTCCTTCTTTAGGCTTGCGAACTCTTCGCTAATACCGTTCCCGTCTCCAATGCTTTTTGCCATTTCTCCTGTGAAGCCATGGCGATTTTATAAAGCTTCCCACTAGCGTAAAGTATTTATTGCCGCAGGAGCAGGGATAGGTAAAAAGAGGCTGTGAATGTACGAGATAATTGTTGGCAGGGATGATGAAGACAGGAAGGCTTTTGGCGACAAAGGCACCTTTCTTATAGGCAAGCACTACGTCAAGATGGGCCAGACGACCTCCCTTTCAACAGCGATCTACATGGATGTTTTGAGGTCGCATGTTGTTTCTGTTTTTGGCAAGCGCGGAAGTGGTAAAAGTTACTCTCTCGCTTCAATTGCTGAGGGCATGATGTCTCTTGACGCAGACCTCACAAGAAACCTCAGCATAGTCATTTTCGACACCATGGGCATCTTCTGGGCAATGAAGTACGAAAACAGGAAGGATGAAGACCTTCTCCGAGAATGGGCCATCCAGTACAGGCGCTTTAACATCAGGGTTTACGTGCCTTCCGGCAGCTATTCTGAGTATAAAGAGCGGGGCATTCCTGTTGACCTGCCTTTTTCAATCAATCCTTCGGAGCTGACAACAGGCGACTGGTGCAGCATTTTTGAGATCGATACAACAAGCGAGTTTGGCACGCTGATTGGCCGGGTTGTGTCAGGTTTGCGGCAGCTGCAACAATCTTTTTCCATTCAAGATATCATTGCCGCAGTCAAGGAAGACAAAAGAACAAACGACGAGGTCAAGGCCGCAGTTGAGAACATGTTTTCCTCTGCCGGGGAGTGGGGCTTGTTTAGCGAGAAATCAACCCCTGTTAGCGACCTCGCCATTGGAGGCCAGATCACTGTGCTCGACATAAGCCCTTACGCTGTTGCCGGCGGCAAGAGCAACATCCGCGCTTTGGTCATTGGGCTCGTTTCCAAGAAGCTTTTTAATGAGAGGATGTTCGTGAGAAAATCTGAGGAAATGGAGTCTATAAAGAGGACAACATCCTTTTCCAGGGCCCCTGTCAACGAATCCAAGGACGTTCCTCTTATCTGGCTTTTTGTTGACGAGGCTCATGAGTTCCTGCCAAGGCACGGCTCAACCCCTGCTTCGAACTCTTTAATCACCATCCTGAGAGAAGGCCGCCAGCCCGGCATATCGCTTGTTCTCGCATCGCAGCAGCCCGGCCAGATTCATACTGATGTCATGACCCAGTCTGACATTGTTGTTTCCCACAGAGTAACAGCAAAGATAGATGTCGATGCCTTGGGTGCGTTGATGCAGAGCTACATGAGGGAAGGCCTTGACAAGTCGCTTGATGACCTGCCACGGGTCAAGGGCGCAGCCCTTCTTTTTGATGACACAAACGAGCGCCTTTATCCCATGAGGATCCGGCCGAGAATCACGTGGCATGGCGGCAGCAGCCCCAGCCTTGTCCCTGAAAAGAAAGGGGTTCTTGAGTTTTAGCGGCGCTTTAATAGTGACGTTACTCTTCCGAGTTCAAGCGTTAGAAGCATCGCTATTGCGGCAGCCACTGCTATGAAGTATGCTCCTGTGCCCAAGGCCAGCCCAACCCCTGCGACTGCCCATATGCTTGCGGCTGTTGTCAAGCCTCTGACATTGTTCTTGTCCCTGAATATCGTGCCCGCCCCGAGGAAGCCTATTCCGGTTACTATGCCTGCTGCTACCCTTGCGGGGTCATTCGGGAACATTTCAAGCGAAGTGAGGGTTATTAGCGTTGAGCCTATGCAGACCAGCATGTGTGTCCGAAGCCCTGCCGCGTGCTTTGTTTTTTCCCTCTCGTAGCCAATGAGCGCGCTGGCGGCCATGGCCATTAAGAGCCTTATGACAACGTCTTGGTTGGTCAGCATGGCTTGACTCCGGCAGAATTAGTTTAATAACCTTTCTGGCTATTGCAGAATTACGACAGTTTCATGATGTTCCTGCACTTCGGGAACCTATTGCACCCGAGAAAGCTCCCGTAGATGCTTTTCCTGAGAACCATTTTTCCCTCGCAGCATTTACTACACGGCTTGTTTTCATTCTGTGCTATGCTTTTTGCAGCCTCTGCAGAAACCTTGCTTGGGCAGTTTGGGTTTATGCATACTTCCTGCGGCTTCTTCGCGCTCCTGATTACAGTCACCATTGGGTGCTTGCACGTTTCGCACTGCTTGTCAAGGGCTTTCACAAGCCCTGTTGCAGGCAGCTTGAAGGTTACATTGCAGTCAGGGTAGGTGCTGCAGGCTATGAACCTGCCAAATTTTCCCCTTTTCATCATCAACGTTCCAGATTTGCACTCTGGGCATTTCCCAATGGTATTCTCCTTTGTTTCGGCTGTCTTTGTGGCTTCAAGGAGGTCTTCTCCTATGCTTTTCTCCTTTTTTTTGAACCCATCCAGAATCTTAATCAGAACTTCCTTGGCCTCTTCGAGCACTTCGCCTTGTTTTTTCTTGTCTTCCTGTATTTCCTCCATTTCAAGCTCAAAGTGCCTGGTAAGCTCCTCGTCTATTATTTTCGGGCTGTATTTTCCAAGAGTCTCAATAATCTTTATGCCGAGGTCTGTGGCCTCCAGTGCCCTCCCATTTATGTAGCCTCTTTTATACAGCGTGTCAACTACATCTGCCCTTGTTGCCTTTGTACCAAGGTTCCTCTTTTCCAGTTCCCTCAGTATTGACGCCTGGGTATACCTTGCAGGCGGCTTGGTTTCTTTTTCAAGCAGCTCAAGCTTTTTCACAGCGACCGCTTCGCCTTTCGTTACCTGCGCCAGCTCTTCGTCCTTGAACCTTGCATATGCCCCGTAGAACTCGTGCCAGCCTTTTGCTTTTGTCCGCGTTCCGGCTGCCACAAACATTTCCCCAGTGACATCTATCTTTACAGTCATTGTTTCCCTTGTTGCGGCGTCTGCAAATGTCGCCAGAAACCTTCTTACAACCAAATCATAAATCTTCTGGCTTCTTTTGTCAAGCGCCTTAGGCTTTACGCCCGTAGGGAATATTGCTGGGTGCGCAGGGTCTGCCTTCTTGCCGTTATTTGGCCTCATCACTGGTTTTTGCAGCAGCCTCTTGCACAATGTTCCATATTCCTGCTGCTGCGATAACGCCGTAATGATCTTGCCGTAGCTGATTGTTGGAGGCAGCTGCTGCGATGATGTTCTCGGGTAAGATATGAGCCCTGCAGTGTAAAGTTCCTGTGCAATCTCTAGCGTTGTTTTTGGGGGGGCTCCGAAGCACCTGTACGCCTCTGTCTGCAGCGTTGTTAAATCAAACGGGTAAGGCGGCTGCTGCTGGAACTCGTCGCGCTTGACTTCAGCAACAACACCATTCTTTCCCTTCGTTCTTGCATAAACCGCATCTGCATCTTTCTTGACCCAGAACTTGTCTTTTTCGTGCAGTGCAATAAGCTTCCCGTTCTTTACCTCCCCGTCAAGCTGCAGCTGCCAGAACGGCTGCGGCTTGAACGCCTTTATTTCTTTTTCACGCTGCACTATTATCTGCAGCGCAGGCCCCTGCACCCTTCCTATGCTCAGCATCTTGAAAATTCCTGCTTTTTTGATGGAGCTTGTCAGCGCTCTGGTGAGGTTTATGCCCCAATACCAGTCAAGCTCATGCCTTGTCTCACCGGCATGGGCCATGCCCCATTCAATGTGCGGTGAAACCTTCTCATACGCTTCAACAAGGTCGGGCTTTGTCAGCGTTGAGAACTTCATCCTTCTGGCATCTTTCTGCTTGCAGATGAAGCGGAGGATGTTGTATCCGATAACTTCACCTTCCACATCGAGATCGCAGGCCACCACATAACTGTCAGAAATTTTGGTGAGCTTCTTCAGCATATCAAAATACTTTTTTGAGAATGCAGCTGACTTTGTAGTTTCATATGTTGGCTTCCACTCAACATCAAAAACAGGGTAGCTCATGCCCCTTTTCTTCTCCTTTTCGGCAAGCCCGAAAAGATGGCCAACTGCACAGCCAACTATTATGTCTTTTTTCCCGTGGTTAATTTCGTAATAGTAAACCCCCTTTTCACCCTTTTTTACCGCCTTGCCGTCGGCCAGGGCTTCAGCTATCCTTTGCGCAGCCTTCGGTTTTTCGGTTATGATTAGCTCTGCCATACCAAATCAAACCCGAAGAAATCTGCCGGTTGTATAAAAACCTGCCGAAAAACGTTTAGTTAAAAGAAACAAACCTCAATTTATCAACATTCTGCCGCGCCTTTTCAAGCTTTCTGGAGAAATCTTCCAGGAACCTCGTCATTTTCTCGCAAGCGATCTCCTTAAGCTCACCACTTGTCATCTTCCCAGACTTGTATTCGTCATGTATTTTTTGCAGCTCCTTGTCATCTTCGATGAGATGCTGCTTCAGCAACTCGAACACCATGTCCTTTTCTATCACAGCCCCCAGTCGTCTATGCTCCTCAAGTGTATCCCTTCCTCCCGTAACAGCATTTTTTATCTTCCTGCACACGCTTTTTGGGTCTTCCGGCAGTTCTATGCAGCTTTCAGGCTCTGACTTTGACATCTTCAGCTTTCCACTGAGAGAAGGTGTATATTTGTTGTAGATGCTCGATGGCGGTGCAAAGCCGTATTTTGATTTTGTTCTTGCAACAATGTCCCTTGTAAGCCTTATGTGCGGCGATTGGTCAATGCCTACAGGAATTACACCAGGTCTTCTTTTCTTTAGCTGAGGGTAAAGTATGTCTGCCACTTGAGTCAGTGCACTGAACATCTTGCCTGGGTCGTTGCTTCCATAAATGGCTTCAAATTCATTAGCTGTAATCTTTTTGGCGAACTCATATGCCAAATGCATCACTTGCTTATTCTCTGATTGGAAATAAAATGTCGTCTTTTTTGGGTCCAGGCCTAAGGCAATGTATGCAGGAATATAAAACTCAAGAGACCTCTTTTTGCCTTCTTCAAGGGTTACGCCCCTTGCCGCTGCCGCTTCAAGGTCTGCAACCAGCACATAAGTGTCGGCCCCATGGTCCTGAAAATATCTTATATCCTCTATGACTATCTTAGTGCCGAAATGTATCTTCTCTGCAGACGGCATTATTCCTGACAGAACGTAGTAGTCTTCTTTCTTCTTTATGGCATCAGCTATCCTTTTAACATCAACGCCGGCAAACACCGCTCCTCTTCTCATCAGCCTGTTGGGATTAGGAAACAATTCTAGGTAGTGAGAGAAAGGCTCCAACCCAAAATCCTTTATGAGCTTTGTATAGTCCTCAACGAGGACAGAGCCCCAGGGATCTATTACCTTAATTACCATGTCAGTTACATTTCTTAAGGTCGCTTTTAAATATTATGCTGAAATGCTTGATGTGATTAGAAATCATCCCTTTGCCGCTATCGCCTTCTTCACAGCCACCGCTATCGCCTCCGCATCCAAACCGTACTTCTTGAACAGCACTTTCTGGGAGTCAGACTCCGCAAAACGGTCTTTTACTCCTATCATGCTGAACTTAACATCTAAATTCTCCTCTGCAATCACTTCGGCAACAGCGCTTCCCAACCCGCCGTAAATGTTGTGGTCTTCAGTAGTGATTACCGTGCCCGTTTCAGCAGCAGCTATTATTGCCTGCCTATCTATCGGCTTTATCGTTGACATGTTGATAACTCTCACATTTATCCCTTCTTTTTTCAAAACCTCTGCAGCAGCAAGCGATTCCTGCACCATTATCCCTGATGCGATTATTGCTACGTCATTGCCTTCGGCAACAACAGAGGCTTTTCCTATTTCGAAATTGTAGTTGTCGTCGTAAATTGTCCTGACGTTGCCTCTTCCCAGCCTCACATAAGCAGGTCCTTTGCGTTTGGCAACCTCTATGATTGCTTTCTCTGCCTCCACAGCGTCAGCAGGGCAAATCACAATAAAGTTTGGCACTGCTCTCATGTAACCTACGTCGCCTATTGCCTGTGCAGTCGGCCCGTCCTCGCCAATTGCTAGGCCGGCATGCGTTCCGATTATTTTCACGTTGCTGTCAGAGTAAGCTACTGAAACGAGTATCTGGTCCATTGACCTTCCGAGAAGGAAGCATATGAAGCTTGTCGCAAAAGCAGTCTTCCCGCACTTCGCCATCCCAGCAGCTGTGCAGACCATATCGCCTTCGCTTATTCCCATGTTGAAGAATCTCTCAGGATACTTCTCCTGAAACTTGTTTGTCCTTGTTGAATCAGAAACTCCGGCATCGAGCACAACAACATTCGAGTCGCTGGCTCCTAACTTGATAAGGGCGTTTCCGTAGCCATCCCTTGTGGCTGCTTCATTGGCTGTTGGTGTCGCAGGCGTACCCATGTCAGTTTCCTATTTTTTTAGCTTTGCTTCCAAACTTTCAATATCATTGGCTAAGCCGGAATTGTTGCTTGGCTTCGGCCCTACAATATAGGACTCCCGCCCTGCAGCTACGGTTATTATAATACCGCCTTTTTGTTGTTCAACAGAACAACTTCCTTCGCCAAAAACCATATATACGTACATTTTCTCCGCTCTTTCTATTTCAGATCTTGCCGTTACACTGTATCCTAGACCTCTGATAGGCTGAAGTAGCCCTGTGAGGCTTTTTTGCTCGATTACTATGGTGACGAGTTCTCCCAAATTCTTCTCAAGCATTGCTTTTGCGTCATCCACCATGTTTTCACCCACCTCCCACTTTAGCCTTTCTCAAGCTCATCTAACGCCTTTCTGTACAACTCCTCGCTTGGAGCCTTTCCGTGCCAGTCCGGCTTGCCTTCCATATAAGAAACCCCTTTTCCTTTTACAGTATCAGCGACAATCACAACAGGCTTTCCCTTCACTTTCCTCACAGCTGCGAGAGTGTCAACAATCTGTGCCATGTCGTGGCCGTCTATCCTGTAAACCTGCCATCCGAATGCCTCAAACTTCTTATCTACCGGCTCTACATTCTTCATCGCAGCAGTCATATTGTCCTGGGCTACCTTGTTATTGTCCACAATTGCGATCAGATGGTCTGACTTGTAATGCGCAGCGCTCATAGCAGCTTCCCAAACCTGCCCTTCATTCAGCTCGCCATCTCCAAGAAGCACATAGACATAGTAATCCCTTTTGTCAAGCCTTCCGGCAAGCGCCATGCCGTGCCCAACAGACAGCCCCTGCCCAAGAGAGCCCGTGGCTATCTCAACCCCTGGCAGCTTTGGGTTTGGGTGCCCGGTAAGCCTCCCAAGCCTCCTGTAAGTTGCCAGCTCTTCTTTAGGGAAGTATCCAACATCAGCAAAAACAGAGTAAAGCAGGGGAGTGCAGTGCCCCTTACTTAGTATAAACCTGTCCCTATCAGGCCAGTCAGGATTCTTTGCATCATACTTCATCTGGTGATAGAATAGAGCGGCAACGATGTCGGCTGCGGAAAGCGAGCCTCCGGGATGCCCTGAGCCTGCCTGGTAAACAAGCTTTACAGAGGCAATCCTTAGCATTTTTGCCTTTGTTTTTAGCTTTGCAACAGTTGCAGCATCCGCCATAGAAACACCCTTTCGAGAGCAAGTTTTGTGCCTAATTATATTGTTTGTGGTTTTCGGTCAAGCAATTTCCTTACGACTTTCATTGCATTTTCCTTGTTGCTCGGGTAAGCGGCTATCTTTATCTTGACGTGGTAGCAGTTTCCTCCATCGGTTACCAGCAGTTCGTTGCGCTTTGCCAGCGTTTCTTTTTCAAATCTTACAAAGAAGTTCGCACTATCATCTACCCTTGAGTCAAGCTGCCTCAGCAGCATCTGCTTGTCCGTGCCTGAGATTTTCGACAGCATGTTTTCAAGAAACGCCTTTATGTGCCTGTTTTTTGTCAGCGCAACCTCAAAAATAGCTATTTTTTTGTCACTAAAACCAAGGGTGGTCTGCTTTTTTACGGCAATCTTCTCCTTCTCAAAGTCCAACGGTATCAATGATTTTAGGCCGTTGACTATTTCGTTTTCGTTCTCTTCCTCCCTGCAGAATACTCTTATAGCAACAGAATGTGCAATCTCCACTTTTCTTCCGGTAGAATATTTTTTATATAAATCTTTGCCGCAGTGAAAGCATGAAGCATTCCTGGCAGGTCTCAGCTGTTCTCCTGTCAATTTTCCTCGCTGCGCAGTTTATCGGGCTCTTTGTTGTTCACTCATATATCGACGCTGCTGCCTCTGAGCAGGCATCGAAGGAAGCTGGAAAGCCTGTCGTGGTTTATGGGCAGCTGCCTTATGGTGTTGAGAGGCCCAGCATTGCCCCAGATATCTCCTTCCTCTTTTTTGGGGCTGCTATTGCTGTTGGAACGCTCCTGTTGCTGTTAATAATAAGGTTTAGGAAGGTGTCGCTTTGGAAAATCTGGTCTGCGCTTGCAATAGTAATAACGCTTACAGTAGCATTTTCCTCTTTCCTCCCGAATGCAATTGCAGCAATTTTGTCGATTATTATTGCCTATTTCAGCGTCTTAAAGCCAAACATCCTGGTCCACAACTTAGGTGAGCTTTTCGTCTACGGCGGTTTGGCGGCGATATTTGTTCCAGTAATGAACGTCAAGTCCGCTGCGATCCTGCTGCTCATAATAGCCGCTTACGACATCTTCGCGGTTTTCCACAGCAAGCACATGATAACCCTGGCGAAGTTCCAAATAGAAAACAACATTTTTGCAGGGCTGTTCATTCCAAAGAAGCTCTCTGCCAAGTCTGTAGTTTCACCAATTACATCATCGTCTACTTCCACAAAGCCCTCACAACCGCAGCTTCAAGCCGATAAATATTCTGATTCTGGCAGTTATGCTGTTGTTGGCGGTGGGGATGTTGGCTTTCCTCTCTTGTTTGCAGGCACTGCCTTGGCAACTTTCGGTTTTTATAAGACGTTACTAATTCCGGTGGCTGCTGCTGCCGCGTTAACAGTCCTGTTAGCCATAGGCAAGAGAGGCAAGTTCTACCCTGCGATGCCATTCATTGCAGCAGGGTGCTTTATTGGGTACGGCGTTCTGGCACTTTTCAAGATTTGAGTTTTTTTGCTCTTAGCAAACCTACGGCATAATTAGAAAATAAGTACAATGATGCTAAAAAATAAAATATGGCTGCCGAAGCGGATTGGACGGGGCTTAACTGAAAGGGCAGTATTCCAGGCTGGCGCATCTCTCGCAACTCTCTCACCTCTAAACTTACAATTCCCTCCAACCCAGACTCACCGTCGTTTCTCTCCAATCCGGGTTCTCCGCCGTTAGGGCCCCAAGTTATTCCAAGGAAAGGGTATTCATTTGTCTGTTCCTGTGCGTTTGGCATTTGGTTATTTGACATGGGGGTCATTTGGGTGGTCGTATACTGGTCCTGCTGGCGCTTGGCTGTCATAGCTGCCCGTGCATCCTGCGCATAACCGTATGCCGTATAAATGAAAGCAGTGGCTGCTACGAGTGTAATTCCGTCCCACAGTTTCTTTTTTAAGGACATGCCCTCACGTAACTGTTTTTTGTTTATATTCTTAATCTTTTTCAGAAACCTTTAAAACCCCTTCCGCATTACCCTTCGCCGGGAGACTAGGTTGGCGCGCCAGCCCTGCGCTGTTGCACCATACGGGCTTCACGGGTGAACCGAAGCCTGGGGGGCGGTCTGGTATTGGCCTGTAGGCCTTTGCTAAAGCGTTGAGTCTCTGTCCTGCAGGGTTAGCATTTATGGTTAACGTGTCAGGTCCGGAAGGAAGCAGCACGAATCTTAATTGTTTGCGCTTGCGGGGTAGCGGAGAGGAGCGATAGCAGAGCAAACCGAAGGGCTCAAGCCTTATCCACTTTCAGGCGCGTCTCCCACTTCATTTATTATTTCATTCTAGAATCCAAATCTAAGCCTTATTACTTTCAGAATATAGCTGAGCGCTGTCACTATCTCGTTTGTTTTGCTCTTGCCGCTTACCCTTGGCTTGTAAGTGGATGGTATCTCCGCAATCCTTACCCCTGTGCTGTGCAGGTAGTAAAACAGCCTTATGCAGTAGTCTCCGTACCCAAAGAATACTTTGTTGAGGTTGAGCTTCCTGAAATGTTCGGCCTTTACAGCCACAAAGCCGTTTGTGAAATCAGTTACTGGCACCCACAGGATTATCCGCGCAAATAGCTGTATCAAGTAAGTGCCGAGCTGCCTGTAGAGCTGTGCTATGAACCTTCCTCCCCTTACGAATCTTGAGCCGTTGCTTGCACCTGCATCATCAGCCAGCCTTACAAGCTCACTGACCTGTTCAGGGCTGTGGCTGAAGTCAGTATCCATCATAAGAATAACGTCGCCTTTCGACTCCTCAACCCCCCTTCTAAGAGCTGTAGCAAGCCCCCTTTCCTGCCTGATGATTAGCCTTACTTTTTTGTTTTTAGAATAAGCCTTTCTAACTGCCTCTGAGGTCCCGTCAGGGCTGCTGTCATCAACAACAACTATATCATAATCAAGTTTATTTTTGCTGAGATTTTTTATTATTGCAGAAATCAGCGGCACTATGTTTTCCCGCTCGTTGTATGTTGCCAAGACAACTGAGGCTTTTAACTTTTTCATATCAGAGCGGTTTAGGCTAAGAAAGCGGTATTTATATTTTTGCCTTGGATTTATGTTTTGTGCAGTATTCCCTGATTGCCTTGCAGACCTGCATTACTTCATCGTCTTTCAGCAGAACTGAGGATGGCAGCGAAAGCCCGTGCTTGTAGGCGTATTCTGAGTTCTCAAAGTCCCTGCCCTGTTTCATGTCTTTGTAGCATGGCTGCATGTGCAGCGGGTAGAAGAACCTTCTTGTCTGTACGTCCTTTGCCTCAAGGAAGTCTGCCAGTTTTTCAGCATCATCAGCCAGTACATTCACGAACCAGTGCACAAGGCTTGTTCGCTCGTCAACGTATGTGAACTCAATAACGTCTTTGAGCTGATCCTCGTACAGTTTCCTGAGCTCATTTTTTCTCTTGGCAATCTTCTGGAATTTCTTTAGCTGCGCAACGCCTATGGCAGCAAGTACATCTGTGAATGAGAAGTTGTAGCCTATCTGCTCGTGGATAAAAACCCCTTTTTCTTTCCTGCCGTGATTCTTAAGCCTGTAAATCTTTTCAGCAAGCGCAGCATCTTCTGCAAGGACCACAGCGCCTTCAGCTGTTGTTATTATCTTGTTTCCATAAAATGAAATTATCCCGATGTCACCGAAAGTGCCTGTGTGCTTGCCCCTGAACTTGGCCCCAATCGATTCTGCAGCGTCCTCAATTACCTTCAGCCCGTGCTTCTTGGCAAAAGGCATAATTTTATCCATATCAGCTGCCTGGCCGTAAAGGTGCACAGGCATTATAGCTCTTGTCCGTACAGTTATTTTCTCTTCGGCATTATCTGCATCAATACAAAAAGTTTTTTTGTCAACGTCAACAAAAACAGGCTTTGCGCCTGCCATTATGACAGAATTTGCAGAAGCAATGAAGGTGAGATCCGGCACAAGAACCTCATCTCCGGGCTTTATGCCTAGTGCAATGAGAGAAGCGTAAAGTGCCAAGGTTCCATTGGCATAGGCAATGACGTGCTTGGCCCCTGTAAGCTGCCTCATCATGCCCTCAAATTCCTCTGTTTTCTTGCCTTCTGTAATCCATGTTGACTTGATGACTTCAGTTACCTCTTTCAGCTCTGTTTCATCAATCCACGGCTCTATCTGTCTTATCATTGTAGTTTTCAGTTTTCTCAGTTTGATGCGTGCTTTATGGCCTCTCCCATTATTTTTATTGCGTAGTCCAGTTCTTCCTGTGTTAGGTACTGGTGGCAGCCTATGTAAAACCCTCTGGAGCCAAAGAACTCTGCCTTTGGCAGCTTGCCCTGGTATTTTTGTTTCATGTATGAATATGCCGGTTGATGTATTGGTGCGCATCCGAACAGAGGTCTCGATTCTACACCGCTCGCCGCGAGCTTTTCCCTGAGCTTTTTCCTGTTTATTGAAGCGTCCTTTATGACAAGGGGATAGCACAGGTAGCTTACTTCCCTTGAAAACATTGGAAGCTGCAGCTTGTCTGAATATTTTGCCAACCCTTCATTGAGGTATCTGACGTTCTCCTGCCTTTTCCTTATTGTTTCGTCTATTTTTGCAATCTGGGTTAGCCCTAACAAGGCCTGGAATTCTGTTGCCTTGAAGTTGTAGCCAACAATACTGCTGAAATATCTCGGATCTACACCTGACTTTTCCTCTACAACGTGTGGGCACTTCTTGCTTGCCCTCTGCTCTACTGTACAGCAGCACATCCTTCCGTTTCCTTTTAACGATTCACAAAGGTTTTTGAGTTCTTCATCGCTCGTGTTTATCGTGCCGTATTCTCCGGCGCACACGGCATGTGCCATGTAGAACGAAAAGTCAGACAGCGTGGAAAGTGAGCCTACTTTTTTCCCCTTGTATTTTGAGCCGTGTGCCTCTGCAGCGTCCTCAAACACCACAAGGCCGTATTTTTTTGCCATTGCGTTTAGCTTGTCCATCTCAGCAACATACCCGAGCAGGTGGACAGGCAGTAGTACTGAGAATTCATTCGTATCCTTTGATTCTTCAAGCAGCTCTGCTATCTTTTCAGGGTCTATGTTGAAGTCGTCCCTAACATCAGCGAACACAGGTTCCATGCCTGTTGTAAGGACAGAATTGATGGTTGCTATGTATGTGAGGGGGGTTGTTATTACCTTTGAGCCTTTTTTTACCCTGTATTTCTTGCTGTTTTGGAGGGCTGCAAAGCCTGCCATCATTGCTGATGTTCCAGAATTGAATGTTGCGCAGTATTTTGTGCCCACATAGGATGCCCACTTGCCCTCAAACTCTTTTGTGTATTTTCCTTCTGAGAACATGGCTGAGTCTATTAGCGAATGGAACAGTTTCTTTTCCTGTTCAGAAAGCTTGAGGTCGCCAAGTCTTACGTTCATCATGCCCTGTTCCCCTTGTTAATTTATAAAATTTGCCACAATCCACAACATTCACAACCTAAAAGCCTATCAGATTCAGGGGCTGCTTCGCGGCTTTTACAAGAAGCTTGTCCCCGTTGCTGAAATCAAAATTCTTTTTGTACGAGTCTATCACAACTATGCCCCTGTGCTTCTCCCATATTTTTGATACTGCTGTTATGCTTTGGTTTCCGCTAACGACGCCCTTTGTAAGCTTGGGTTTTGCCAGCCTTCCCGCATAAGGCTCCCTTACAACATACTCTATCTTTCTTACAGTTAATGGCAGCTTTTTGCCACCGGCGCTTCTCACCCATGCGTAGCTGCCTGCTGGGGTTGCTATGAGCACTCCCGAGCTTTTCTGCTCTTCCCTTCTGTTGCCAACAGCTAAGGTATACCTTGCAACATGGTATGGTTCCTTGCTTCCAGCGTAAACCTCATTCAATGCCTTGTATGGAATTCTTTTCCCATTGATTGACGCTTCCAGCCTCATAAGGGGGATTATCCTGTACCTTCCCTTTGCAAGCAGTACTATCTTCCTTCCAGCATCTTTGTCTGTTGCCCTCGAAAAGAATGCTTCATTCATTTTGATGCTTGAGCTTACGTGCAGCACTGGCGTATGTTCTACAAAATGAGATGCCCGCAGCAATGTGCCGTCCCCTCCTACTACAATAACGGCATCAGCTTTTCCTACAAGCCTTTTGATGGCGCTTTCGTTTTCCCGCTTCACGTAAGAAGCAGTTATCTTGTTTTTTTGCAGAGCCTTTTTTACCTTCGCAAGCGTCCCGTAGTTTCTCGTGTAGTAAACAACCAGCACTTTTCTTATCTTTTTCATTTTCATCTGACAACTATTGCAGGCTTCCCAGGCATTGCCTGCTTTGCCTTCTGTTCGTTTGACCTCTCAGATTCTTCAACTTTCACCTTGCAATTATGATCATCCTCTATGGTTTCTTTTGTTGCAGTGTAAGCTTCTAGCTCTTTTTCTTTTCTTATGAGCACTGCCGGCAGCTTTCCGGGGTCTTTCAGCGCCATCTGCACAATCTTCGCGACTTCTTGGCCATGGGGCTTGATGTCCTTCTCAGCGAGGCAGGTGTTTATCAGCGCCCTTTGGTCTCTTGTCTTCCCAAGCTCTTCCTTCAAGATCCTGACAAGCTCGTATTTCCATTTGGGAGCTACCACAAGCACAACCTCTTTTGGCTTTTCTATCTTCGCCAGCTGCAGTACTGTTTCAAAGTCCGACAGTGTATCGTGAACGAGCTGCTCTATTGCTTCTGCCTCCTTGTCTATCTTTTCCTCTTCAAACTTAGGCCATTGATGGGCTGAAACAAAGCCTTTGTTACCCTGCAGCTCCCACAATTCTTCAGCAAGATGGGGTGCAAATGGTGAAACAAGCAGTGTAAGATTCCTGATGGCTTCTGAATAAACTTCTTTATTTATTTCCCCATCACTATATTTTGACAATGTATTCACCAGCTCTATTACGGCGCCTATTGCAGCATTAAGCCTGAATTCCTCAACAAGCTCTGTTACCTTCTTTATCGTTGAGTGTGTCTTGCTCAGCACTTGTTTATCCTTAGAAGATAGTTCCTTGCTGCTGCCGTAATTCAACCCTTTTGCTGCAATGGAATGAATCTTCCTCAGCAGCCTGAAGCTGCCCTCAACACCCTTGTCAGACCACTCCAGCTCTTTTTCAGGCATTGCCATGAATAGTATGAATATTTTTGCAGTATCTGGTCCATACTTTGTAATTATTTCCCTTGGGTCAATCACATTACCGCGGCTCTTGCTCATGACTGCCCCATCTTTCAGAACCATTCCTTGGCACAAGAGGTTGTTGAAAGGTTCGTCTGCGTCAATCAGTCCCAAATCCCGCAGCACCTTTGTGAAGAACCTTGCATAAAGGAGATGCATTACCGCATGCTCTATTCCGCCAATGTACTGGTCAACAGGCATCCAGTATTCCGCAGCCTTTTTGTCGAACGGAACCGTGTTTTCCTTATTGCTGCAATAGCGCAGGAAATACCACGAGCTGTCAACGAAGGTGTCCATCGTGTCTGTTTCTCTCCTTGCGTTAGCCTTGCACTTTGGGCACTTTACGTTAACAAATTCCTCGCAGCTGTCAAGAGGATTCCCTTCACCGGTAAACTTTACCTTTTCGGGCGGTGGCAGCTCAACAGGCAGCTCTTTTTCAGGCACTCCAACAATTCCGCACTTTTTGCAGTAAACTACAGGAATGGGCGTGCCCCAGTATCGCTGCCTAGATATAAGCCAGTCGCGGAGCTTGAAGTTGATTACTTTCTTTCCATTTTTGCCCTTCACAAGCCAATCTGCCATCTTTGGCAGCGCCTCTGTGTTTGTCAGCCCGTTAAACTGCCCAGAGTTAATCATTATTCCATCATTGGTATAAGCCTCAGAAAGCTGCTCCACGCTGAAATTTGGCCTGTCAGCCGGCCTTATGACAACCTTGAGTAGAATCCCATATTTCTTCGCAAACTTGAAATCCCTTTTGTCATGGGCATCACACATTACCGCACCGGTTCCGTATTCCATCACTGCAAAGTTGGCAACCCATATTGGTATCTTTTCCTTTGAGGCAGGATTTATTGCATATCTTCCAGTAAAAACGCCTTTCTTTTCCTTCTCTTCATTCAATCTGTCTATAGTGCTTTCCCTTATCGCGCTTTTCACGAATTCTGTAACTTCCTTCTCCTGTTTTGTCCCTCTTGCCAGCTCTGTAACCAGACGATGTTCTGGCGCCAAGACGACAAAAGTTACAGAGAATATTGTGTCGGGCCTTGTTGTAAATGTCGGTATTGCTGTTTTCATCCCGTCAACAGGAAAGAATATCTCCACACCCTCGCTCTTCCCAATCCAGTTCCTCTGCATTACCTTGACGCGTTCAGGCCAGTTCCCAAGCTTGCCAAGGTCATCAAGCAGCTGGTCCGCATAAGCCGTTATTTTCAGGAACCACTGCTCAAGCTCCTTCTGTTCAACTAGGAAATGGCATCTCCAGCACCCGCCGTCTACGACCTGCTCGTTTGCAAGGACTGTTTTGCAGCTTGGGCACCAATTAGCAGTTGCCTTCTTTTTGTAAGCAAGCCCTTTCTCAAGCATTTTTAGGAAAATCCACTGGTTCCATCTGTAATATTCCGGATAGCAGGTTGCAAGTTCCCTGTCCCAGTCGTAGCTGAGCCCCAGCAGTTTTTGTTGCGACTTCATCAGGGCCATGTTGTCTTCTGTCCACTTTTTTGGATTGACCTTGTTTTTTATGGCCGCATTTTCTGCCGGCAGCCCGAAAGCGTCGTAGCCCATCGGGTAAAGAACGTTAAATCCCCTCATTCGTTTGTACCTGGCATAGCAGTCGCCAATGGCGTAGTTCCTGACGTGACCCATATGCAAACCAGAACCGCTAGGATACGGAAACATCTCCAAGCAGTAAAACTTCTTTTTCTTCAGCTCTTCCTGTACCTTGAATATTCCAGAATCTGCCCACTTCTTCTGCCACTTTTGGGCTATTTTGTTGAAGTCAACTTCGGCGCCAGTCATTAGAACCTGAGAGCAGTAGAGTGTTTTTAAACTTTGCTTAGTAACTGCCCATTTTTGCATAAAAATTTTATATATATCTTCTTCACTAGCTATTGGCGTGGAATTTTTCAAGATAGATCAGCACTACCAGATTCCTGAAAAAGGGGTCGAAGGGTGGTTGACGGTTGGCTTCTATGAGGCTGAAAGTGGCGTCGAGGTATGTGTGCTTGGCGTTGAGCCTTCAGAAATTTTAGTTTCAATGGATGAATGTGGCTACCGTAGGCTTGTTTCAGGAACCTTAAATGGCGCGCGAGCAGTTCCTGTTACTGGTGATACTCGTTCCCTTGAAGCGGTTGTTGAAGAGTACCTTAGAAGCCAAGGAACTAGAAATGTTGAACCTGCAACAGCCTCACCGTCTGATACAGAAGCTTTAATCAAAAAAACAGTAGATGCAGTAGCAGGAGTCAGCTTGGCTTCGTTACAGCTCACTCTTGCGTTAGATTATTTATCAGGAACTTATGGCTACCAAGTTGTAAAAGATCAAGGAGCTGCGGGGCTTATTTTCGATAAAATTAATCCTAAGCCTTCTTGAACTCGGCAGCGATGTCGGTCAGGTCAATATGGCCCAGGAACAGTGCCCTGCAGCAGTACCTTTCCATGCCAAGCTCGTCCAGCACCTTCTTGCCGTTTTCCCCCTTGGCAACCCTTTCCTTAAACTGCTCCCAAAACTGTGCGACTGGCTTACCACAAGCATAACAACGTATCGGAATTATCATTTTGTCATCACCTGTACGATTTTTGTGTTGCTGCGCGGGCTTTTCCGTGCCTGTTCGGCTTCCTGACTTCTTTCCTTCTTACGTCGGCAACAAGCAAGTGCCTGTCATACTCGAGGAACGCCTTCTCAAGCTTTTTGTCCCTAAGGAAGGCAACCATACCTTTTGCCATGGCCAGCCTTGCTGCCTCTGCCTGTCCCATCACGCCCCCTCCCCTTACGTTAATTTCTACGTCAACCTTTGCAGCGCTGTCTCCTGCAAGCAGGATTGGCTCCTGAAGCTTCATTCTTGCAATTGCCGGCTCATAATAGTCTAGCATCTTGCTGTTTACCGTGACCTTTCCGCTGCCAGGCCTTACTATTGCCCTTGCTATTGCGCTTTTCCTTTTTCCTGAGACCACTATAACCTTGCTTGCTGCCATTTTTGTTACCCTTTGAACCCGATGTGCCTGCATAACTGGCTAACAGTCATGAATGGCACTTTTTTTACCTTTTCTATGCCCGCTCCAGGCACTGTTTTGGCGTCTTCTGCCTTTATCCCCTGCGGCATGCCTATATGGCATTTTACCCTTTCGAATGCGGCTCTTCCCTTTGGCTTTTTTCTTGGCAGCATTCCCCTTATTGTTCTTCTTACGAGCATGTCTGGCCTTTTCGGGAAGTACGGCCCCTGGTTTACCTGCCCAACATCAAACTTTTTCATGTAGTTTTCATATATGTTTTCCTTGTTTCCCGTCACGACTGCCTTTTCGCAGTTCACGACTGTAACTTCTTCCCCCTTGAGTGCCTGCTTGGCTGCCTGTGTTGCGAGCCTTCCAAGGATCATGTTTGTTGCGTCGATTATGGCCATTTTTTATCACTTTGTCTTTTAGCCTATTATCCTCACTGCCGTGTTTTTTACCCCGTTCTTCATGAGGTCATTGATTGTTATTGCCTTGGCGTTTGCCTTTGATATCTTGTCGAGGGCCTGTTCGGAAAACTTCCAGGCGGCTATTGTTACGCTCTGGTTCAGCTCTCCCGCAGCAAGCACTTTTCCAGTGACTACAATCAGCTCTCCCTTCTTGGCATACCTGCTTATCTTGGAAAGGTTAACCGCCCTTCTCTGCCTTGTTGACTTCTCAAGGTCATCCGCTATTCTTGCAAGCAGCGGCGAGTCCTCTGCATAGGCCTTCCTCTTGAGCTCGCCTATCAGGCCCTTCAGGTTTATGTTCGTCGGTCCGGTTCTCATTTTGGTATTTGTTCTGATATTTGTGGGCAATTAGCATACCCTCTTTTGGTGAGTGTGTTGAAAAAATTCATTCCTTGCTGCAAATACTTTGCCAAACCTTCCTCCCCAGTCACAACAGCCAGATTTATGTCCTTTTTGCCGTTTTGCAAATTTATGGTGTTGGTTTGAGACGTTATAGTCACTTCGTACCTTTTACTGGGAGTAATGACCGTGATTGAAGTGCCTTTCTCATAGCTTCTTATTGGCTTTTGAAGTATGTCAGATATTTCCTGTGCAACTTGCTGCACAAGTTTCCCTACGTCGCCGTCTAGGCCTTCTTTGATTCCAAAAATTATTGTTCTGCTTGGCATCTTTACTCACTTTTGTTTTTATTTTGAATGCATTTTTTGGTCAAGCTTTTTGCCGTTTTTGGATCAACCCTTTTCTTAAAAGGGTTGAGTGCGGGGGACGTGATTCGAACACGCGCACCCACTAAGGGACTACCCTTTTGGCCCGACCCGTTTTTCCGTTGACGCTTTTGCGAGCGTCAGCGAGCAAAAGGGTCACCTCAAGGTAGCGCATTTCACCAGGCTCTGCCACCCCCGCTATAAGGAGCTTCGCCCCTTAAGGAGTTTTTCGAACTCTTCAAGGTCTTCGTCAAGTGTTTTGGTAGCTTGCTCAAGTATTTCCTTGCAGTCAAGCTGCCCGAAGCTTTCTATGAACATTACAAAGTCGTCTGACTTTTCTAGCTTTACTTCGCCGTTGCTTGCTTCTTCGGCAAGCCCGGCAAGGTCTGTTGTGAGCAGTTTTTCCTCATTCGCGACCAGCTTACCGTTTTTGATTTCAAAGACTCCGGGCGGGCATGCGTCCACTACCTTTTGCGGCTCTTTGACGCTGCCGATTTTTAGTATAGGCCTGTGCTTATGCCAGACGTGCGCCGGGCTCCATTTTGCATGGACTTTTCCTGTGCCGAGCACTGCTGTTGCCTCTACTTCTACCTTCTGCCCTTTGAGGAGCTTTACTATTGGGGTTTCCGGGAATACCGGCTTTATTTTCGGGTCTTTTGATTTTATCTCTGAGGCCGTTATTATTCCCGGCCCTTCTGCTTCAAGCGTGAGCTTGACCTGGCAGTTTGCGCATCCTTCGCCGTTGCATTTGCATTTTGCTGGGAGGTTGTATGATTCCAAGTCTGTTGTTAGCGGGAGCAGCCCCAGCCTGTGTGCTACGACTTCGTCGTAAAGCACCGAGCTGTTTTTTCTTATCTCAACGTCTTCTATTGCCATTGTGGGCACGCTTTCCACTATTGCCCTTCTTACTGCGTTTACGAATGGCGCGTTTGATTTCCTGATTAGCAGCGTGAGCCTGTTGTTTTTCTTGTCCGCCTTTATGACTTCAATCTCCGTCATTTTAACCTCCTGGTTAAAACTCATCGGCTTCTTGCCGATGTTGTTGTTTCACCTAGTGTCGTTTTTGGATTGAACCTTTTCCACGAAAAGG
>JACPIH010000011.1 GCA_016188155.1 Candidatus Woesearchaeota archaeon
ACAGCGCGCGAGGCTGCCAATCTCCTTGCGAGCCTCATTTATGGGAATATCCGAAAATACTCGCTCATTCCTGGCATTACGCAGTTTCTGCTTGCCGGTTCAGACAAGGAGGGGTTTCACCTCTATGACCTGTTTGTAGATGGTTCTGTAATGGAATGCGATGACTACGTGTCTTCAGGCTCTGGCAGCATTGTTGTTTACGGCGTGCTGGAGGCCATGTATAAGAAGGAAATTACGGTTAAGGAAGGTGTGGACCTTTGCATTAAATGCCTGAATGTGGCCATTCAGCGGGATACCGCGAGTGGAAACGGCGTATCTGTTTATACAATCACGCGGGACGGCATTAAGAATGTCATCAACAGGGATTTTGAAACTGTTTTGAGGGCTTAGCCGTCTTTGCATTAAAAAATCGAAGTTATTCTAAAATGGCAAACATAATCAAGGAAATTCTAAAGCTCCTTCCGGAAGACAAGGTCAGTGAAGCCGTATTTGAGGGTGCTAACATAGTTCTCTATACTAAGGACAAGGATTTTTTCCTTAACAACTAGGGCGCAATTAAGAGAATTGTTGATGAGATTAAGAAAAGGGTTGAGCTGAGGCCTGACCCAAGCATGGTATTTCCAATGTTCTCTTTGACCCTCAGAGGAGCATCGTTGTTATTGAAGCGGAAAAGCTTGGCCTCGCGATTGGCAAGCAGGGTTCATTGCTTCAGGAAATCAGGAAGGAAACACTCTGGGTTCCTGTCATAAGGAGGACGCCCGCATTAAGGTCTAAAATTGTGGAAAACATCCGGGCTGTTCTTTTCCAGTACTCTGATTACAGGAGGAAATTCCTGGACAGGATTGGCCACAGGATTTATGATGGCTGGATTCGCGAGAAGAAAAATGAGTGGGTCAGGATTTCTGTGCTTGGCGGCGGCAGGCAGGTGGGGCGCAGTTGTCTTTTCCTGCAGACGCCTGAATCAAGGGTTTTGCTTGACTGCGGCGTTGACGTGGCTTCCATGGACAGCCCTTACCCTTATCTTGAGTGCCCCGAATTCAACATCAACCAGCTTGATGCCGTTATCATAAGCCACGCCCACCTTGACCACGTCGGGTTCCTTCCGTACCTTTACAAGTTCGGCTTCCAGGGCCCTACCTACTGCACTGCTCCCACAAGGGACATGGCAGCCCTGCTGCTTCTTGATTTTGTCAAGATAATGAAGTCCGAGAACAAGGAGCCCATTTACGATGTTGAAGATGTTAAGGAGATGATAAAGCACACCGTAACCCTTGAGTATGATGAGGTTACTGATGTCACCCCAGATGTCAGGATAACGCTGTACAATGCAGGGCACACGCTCGGCAGCGCCATGATTCACATGCACGTTGGCAACGGGCTTCATAACATCTTGTACACCGGTGACATGAAGTTTGGCCGCACCCAGGTTCTTGAGCCATCCTCCACAGTTTTTCCCCGGCTTGAAACGCTAATTATTGAGTCGACTTACGGCGGCAAGGAGGTTAGCGAGCAGGCAAAGGAGGAGAACGACGCAGAGTTTGTTGCCCTTGTTAAGGAAACCATTGCAAAAGGTGGCAAGGTTCTTGTGCCTGTTCTCGGTTCCGGCAGGGCGCAGGAGATTATGCTTACCTTGCATCATTTCATGTACAACAGCGACCTGGCCAAGGTTCCCATATATGTTGACGGCCTTGTCTGGGATATTACGGCCATCCACACTGCCTATCCTGAATACCTTAACAGCAACGTTCGCAAGCTGATTTTCCACAAGGACGAAAACCCTTTCCTTGCAGAGGTTTTCAAGGAAGTTGGAAGCCAGAAGGAAAGGCAGGAGATAATCCAGAGCAGCCAGCCTTGCATTATCCTCGCAACTTCAGGCATGCTTGTGGGCGGCCCCTCTGTTGAATACCTTAAGGGGCTTGCTGACAACCCGAACAATTCCCTTGCTGTTGTCTCTTACCAGGGCGAGGGCTCCCTCGGAAGGCGAATCCAGCGTGGGGAGAAGGAAATCGCCTTTACCAACGGCGCCAACCAGGAAATCCTCCAGGTCAAGTGCAATGTTGTCACGTTTGAGGAATTTTCCGCACACTCAAACCGAAAGCAGATCCTCAACTTCATCTACAAGTGCAGCCCCAGGCCGAAGAAGGTCATTGTGAACCACGGCGAGTCGGTAAGGTGCCTTGACCTGGCAAGTGCAATCCACAAGCTGATGCGCATAGAAACATCTGCCCCCAGAAACTTGGAAGCGGTAAGGCTGAAGTAATCTTTCTATCAGTATATGTTCCGCAAAGCTTATAAAAGCCGCAGCGGCAGAAAGCTGTTGAAAAAGAATGCTTCAATTCCTTCAGCTTCAGCACATGATTGTGGTTGCGTTTCTAATCGCCGCTTCCGTAAGCGACCTGAAAAAGAGGGAGGTTCCCAACTGGGTTAATTACGGGCTTGTTGTCATAGGGGTTGGTTTTGGCCTGCTGCAGTCGGTTATTGCTGCTGACTGGCACTTTCTCGCTTTCAGCATAGCCGGGCTTTTTTCAGCTTTAGCCATTGCAGCGCTGATGTTTTACACAGGCCAGTGGGGCGGTGGTGACAGCAAGCTTCTCATAGGGATTGGCGCTGTGTTCGGGCTTTCCTTTGCTGCCGCGAGCCCGTTCGTAGACATTGGCGACCCCCTATTGTCCTTTTTGGTCAACCTTGTGGTTGTAAGCCTGTTTTACGCCATTGCGTGGGGTGGCTTTCTCGCATTCCGAAGCAGGAAAAGATTTGGCATTGAGCTGAGCCGCCAGCTTAAATCGTATTCCATTTTCAGGAAGTTTCTGCTTTTGTTTTCGGTAGTTTCTCTTGTAATGGTTCTTGCAATTAACGACATTGTAGTTAGAGTCGGGATTATATCATTGCTTACCACGCTCTTCTTCGGGCTTTACCTTTCAATCCTTGCAAAGGCAGTTGAGAAGTCGTGCATGCTGAAGCAGCTGAATCCGTTAAAGCTGACCGAGGGCGACTGGATTGCAAAGGATGTCATCATCAGCGGCAAAAGAATCTGCGGCCCGAAGGACCTCGGCATTGAGAAGAGCCAGATTCGGCAGCTTGTCTCCCTTTACCGCCGCAAAAAAGTCCGCACAGTTTTGATCAAGGAGGGAATACCGTTCGCGCCCAGCTTCCTCATTGCTTATCTGATAACTGTTTTCTTTGGCAACTTGTTTATTGCGTTTGTGCGGTGATGAAAGAGAAAAGCTTTTATATAAGATATTCTTACTATAAGAAAGTAAGATTAGAGGTGATTTTTATGGAGATGAAAACAACGAAGATGTCGTCAAGAGGGCAGGTAGTTATTCCTGAGAATGTGCGTGCTGTGGTTTCCGCCTCTGAGGGCACGCTTTTTGCAGTTGTTGGCAGTAGTGACACAATTGTCCTGAAGAAAATAGGCATGCCTTCGAAGGAGGCGCTTATTAAGGATCTGGAAAAAATTGCGCATGAAGGCAGAAAACGCCTTGAAAGCAAGGGACTTAGGGAATCCGACATTCTTGGTATGGTTCAAAGGGCAAGGAAAGGGTAGCACATGCACGTTGTGCTTGATACAAATGCGCTGCTATCTTCCACCCTTTGGGATGGAAGCGTAGCTCAAAAGCTGTTGTTTAAGCTTATCAAGCATGATGTGAAAATTTTTGCTTCTGATGCCATTCTTTCCGAATACAAAAAAGTCCTTAAAAGGGACTTTAAATATTCCGATGAAAGGATTCTTGATATTACGAAGAAAGTGGTCTCATTTACGACATTGGTAATGCCTGTTGAAAAAGTTGATGTTGTCAAGGATGACCCTGAGGATAACAAGGTAATTGAGTGCGCTTTGGCATCTTCTTCTGATTGCGTAATTACTTATGATAAGCATTTGCTCAATCTGAAAAGTTTTGGGAAAATAAGGATTATAACACCAGAGGAGGCTTTTGGACTTCTCGAATTTTGAGTGTGTTTTTCGAGCGCTTGACGTGCTTGGCGTTAATCAGCAGTTATGAGTATCAAGCTCATCCTCTTTTGTGAATGAGCCAATCCCATTTAGCATTCCGAAACTATCGTTTACAGCCTTCCGCCTAAACATAGCAAGCGAATCATCCAGTATCTTCCTGATGTGTTTGTTTAGCTTCAGACCTTCCAGCTCTTCACGCGCGAATAACCCCATCCCTTGACCTTCTGTTTGCTGCAACTTAAGTTTTTTCAAAGGATGCGGTAAATCACCAATGAAAACAAATTGCTCCCATAATCCAACTTCAAAAGGAGCGACATATCTGCCAAGAAAATCAATGTTCTTGAGCGAAATGCCTAGCTCCTCTTTAGCTTCTCTACGCACAGCTTGTTCAGGTGTTTCGCCTTTATCAATGCCACCTCCAAAAAAAGCCCACTGGTCAGGCAGAACTTTGGAATCTTTAGCCTTATGCTGCAGCAGCACTTTCCCACTTCTATCAAAAAGGATGAATACTGCAACACTGCGGTGAATCTTTTGCTTCGTCATAGCAATCACGGCACCCTTCTCAGCTGCTTTGTCATGTAATCGCTTTTCTTTACCGTCTCGCCAGCTGCCTTGTTATCATCAAGCCTTATCGGCTCTTTCCTTTCAGGCTCCACGCCCAAGCTCTTTGTTTGCTCCTTTAGCTGCAGCTCTGCCAGGCCCATCTGCTCGTCGCTGAGCTTTTTCGGCTGCCACTGGAAGCTGAGGCCGTCCCCTTCCACCCTTGGGATTATGTTGATTGACAAATGGGGAATCTGCTGCTCTGCGCCTGTGCCGTTCTCAATGATGACGTTTGTGCCCGAGGCACCAAGCACTTGCAGCAGCGATGTTGATGCCTTGTTTGCCAGGGCAGCGAGCTTTCTGACAACAGCATCAGGCGTTTGCTCCATGATTGTGAAGTGTTCCCTGGGCATTACAAGAAGGTGCCCGGGCATTGCCGGCGACTTGTGGAGCATGACCGCTGCGGTATCATCCTCGTACACGACCCATTCCTTTGCCTTGAGGGCGTCGCAGTACTGGCACGTCATTTGCCGCCACCCTTTCTTCCGCCCTTGGCAAGGAATTCTGTGAGCGAGTCAAGGTCAGCAGATTTGCCGGCTTTTTCTGCCAATTTGGGTTTCTCGGCAGTTTCTGTCCTTTCCTCTTTCACGATTTCAGCAGCCACGGCCTTTTCTTCTTGTGTTTTGCCGCCCAAAAGTGTTGACAGTGCAGCAGCAATTTGCTTTGCCTCTTTTTCAGGGAACGCCCTTGAGGGGATATACAGGCCTGCGCTGTCGCCGGCTGTTCTCGGTATTATGTGAAGCATGAAATGGGGAGCCCGTTGCCCTGCAGCCACGCCGTTTGCTGCAAAAATTGTGGTGCCCTTGCTCTGGAAGGCTTTCAGCCCTGCCTGCGAGAGCCCTTTTGCTATCACGAAGATGTGGTCCAGTGCTCGCTCAGGCACCTGGAACATCACAGTGTAGTGCTCCTTTGGCATGAGCAGCATGTGCCCCGGCGTAGCAGGATTTATGTCAAGCACTGCTACGCATTCATTATCCTCGTAAACCTTCCTGGCCGGGACCTTTCCTGATGCTATGTGGCAGAAAACGCAGTTCTTCTTCTGGAGTTCCTCAATCTCGGACTGGTTCAGCTTGCTGATGTCAGGCTCTTCCATTTCGGGCACCCTTTTGTATTATTTTCTGCAGTTCTTCCCTGATGCGCTTAATTTGCTCTTCATTCACCCTTGAAATAATATCCTTGGTTTTTATGAAGAAGATCTTGCAATATCTGCTGACAAGCTCTATGGTTCTTGCATCAACAGGTCTGTCAACGTAATATTGAAGGTCTGTTCTTGCTTTGCCAGCCTTGTTTATGACTTCAATGTCCTGTGGGCTATAAAACTCAGATAAGTGCCTTTTCATGAATTCTAAGGAACAGGAATGTATTTCGCATTTGATGCCCAGCTTCATCATCAATGAGTAAAGTGAATAATAGCATATGTAATAAGACGTGGCTGCAGTCCATATGTTGCTGCTGTTTCGAACAGTTTGGAGTACTGCTATGGATTCTTCAGCCATACTCAAATAAGAATCTGACATGTTGTCATTTGGCTCTACAAGCTCCAAGCCCTCTTTCTGCTTAAGGCACCAGCTAATTGAAACCGTAGTAATCCCTCCAGAAGGCGTTCACAAACCATTCAACGCCAAAAATTACCACGTGGCTCTTTGCCATTTCCTTCACAAGGTTGTTCTTCTCTTTTAACAATGCAGTCCACTCCTCTGGAGCAAAGTATTTAATGCTTACGTCAAGGTCCAAAAGCCTTCCTGTCTCGTCGTAGTCGCCGTTTTTCTCATTTCCTATGACAAAGACATCCACGTCAGAGCCTTCTTTCTCCGCTCCTCTTGCGTAGCTCCCAAAAATTCCGACAGTTCTGGCGTCTTCCTTAAACAGGTGTGCCAGTTTTCTGTGCCCTGTCAAAAATTCCGCTTTTCTTGCGATTTCTGTTATCATTACAACGTCCCGTATTTCCGAGTATTTCAGGTTAAGCCCGTAGTACTTTATGCCACCCTGGCTTCTTGATTTCAGAATGCCTTTATCCTCTAGGTCCGCAAGGGCAAGGGCTATTGCCTTTTGGCTTAGCGGAACCTTTCCCACCAGCATTCGCCCATAAACCTCTCCTGCATAGTTGCCTAAAAACTGCTCCAGGATGCCAAAATACTTTTTGTGTATCATTTTACACAATTGTGTAATTTATTACATATATAATGGTTTCGTTATTTGCCTTCTCCACAAAGCCGAGTGCAAAATCCGAAACCTTTAAATACTACTTCCATACAAATATGGACAAGTAGGGTGGCTTTTTGGGGTGTTGGGCATTAACCTTAGTTTAGTGGCAAATTGGGAGTTGAGGCGCGCTTGACAAAAGTAAAAGTTTCTATGACTATTGACGATGAGATATTTGCCGCTTTCAAGAACTTTTGCAGGCAGAACGGCATGAAGGTCAGCACCAAGGTTGAGCAGCTGATGAAGGATAACCTCAAGAATGCCACGCTCGGCCAGTTTATCAAGCAGCAATGATTCACTTTCACAAATCATAGCGTGAGTAAGTAATGTGTGCAATTCCGCATATGCGGAATGCACAATCCTGCGAAGCAGGATTTGTAAGTAAAGCAATTGTGGGGAAATCAGCCCTTACAAAAAGGGTGTGTCGCTGAATGGGAGATAGGTTCATACACAATTTGGTATCTTCTTGCGGCAGCCATGGCCCTGCCTTCACTTCTTCGCTTCACTGTTACAGTCAGGCAACATCTCATATTCTTCCGGAAATCGGGTTTTTGATTGGCCTTTTTGTAAGAGGTCAGTCGTTTTGGATTGACCCTTTCCCAAAGGGTCACGACACACCCTTATCTCCTTCTCACGCAGGGGATAAGGGTGATTTTAATCCTCTTATTGGAAAGAAAAACGCGCTAGGGTTGGTTGGGGCTGTGGACTCAACCCTTAAGACCCTAACCGATTGCCATAAAGGTTCGGTCGTGCCCTTAGTACTTTATCAAAATGAAATTTCCCGTTCAGGCCATAGCGCAGCACACATACTGATCACTGACTATTATAAATTTTTCTCTGTATCTTTGCCAGCGGGCCTGACAGTACTTGACAGCTTTTCTCCTAGCTGCTTTGTAGAAATCCCAACACCTATTTTGAACAATAGCTTCTCGTATGTCCAAACCTTGATGTCCTTTATCAGGCAAAGTGCTACGAAATCCTCGTCTTTCTCATGCGTGCCTAATAGCTCCTTTGCCCTTGGAAGTGATGCCTTATATTCGTTTATAGCGACCAACGAAACCCGGCTTAAAATAAGCGATGTGAGCTTTTCTAAATCCTGTAGAGGCAGCTTTGACTTTTCGGCAATATCTTCTTTGTGCTTAAGAAACTCTTCCTTGAGCCGCTCTGGAGCGCACAGCCTTAACTCATCATCGAATAAAATCTCTAAGATGTCACCCTGCGAAATTAACATCCTGAATAGGACGTTCGCATCCAGGACAGCTTCAACAGCCATTCATACCAGCCCTTCTTCCTTAAGGCGTCTGTGCATGGAAGCCTTGACCTTGCTGGCAAGCTCGTCAGCATCCTTCTCAGTCATCTTTGACTTTGAGACTATTGACTTGAACAGCTTGTATTCAACAACCCTTTCGGATATAGCTTTCCTCGCTATCTCAGACCAGTTCAATTCTGGCAATTTATCCATTTCCTTCTTTAGTTCCTCTGGCAGCGCCAGCGTTAATGTCGGCATTTTCATCACCTCAGTTAATGCACATAACACAGTTAATTATGTGCAACTTTATAAATCTTTCGCTCATGGACAAAGGCCCGTTGACATGGCTGTGTTACCGCGGCCCTCCGTAAAGGAGGAGGGTAAGGCAGCCGTGTCCGTGCCGTCCAAACGACCCTTTTCAAAAAAGGGTAAGACGGATTGTTTGAGTTACCGCTTCGGAAATAGTCGGAAGCCTGTTTCCGAGAGAACGAACAGCTTGCCTTCAAACTCGTTAACAGAGCTGAGCAGGCTGAGCAGCGCGTCAAGCACAGCTTTTACTAGCGGTGGACTTATCCTTACGAACAGTATGCCTGTGTATTCTACCGGAGGGAACAGCAGCGTGTTGGCGAAGTGCCTGTCAAATGTCACCAGCACCCTTCCTTCTGACTTAGCAAGTTTAGCAACGTCCTCGTCCAATGAGCGTGGAATTGGCATCTTTACGTCAAAGCCTTCCAGCGCAAGAGATTCTTTGACTTTAGCAGGGACGTTCTCGTCACACAGAAGCTTTGGCTTTGGAGAAAGTGACATGCCTTTCCTCTTGTATCAGCTGCGAGGCGTAGCTGATGGCGGCGCTGATGGCTTCCTTGCTGAGCTGGGGGAAGTAGTCCCTAAGAATCTCCTCCGCATTCACGCCAGTTCCGAGAAGCTCCAAAACTTGCCACACCATGATTCTCGTGCCTTTGAAAGTGGGCTGGCCGTGGCAGATTTCTTGGTCAGCAACTATGTGCTCATTAATTTCAACAGCTTTGGTTTTCATACAGCGAATATTGGTTCCAGCATATTTAAACCTTTCGCAGGCGGAGGTGTCAGGCAATTAGCGGCTTAGCTTTGGGCAAAAAGGGCAAGCTATACGTCAAGTTCGTATTAGCCGCAGCCATCCTAGCTGCCGCCCTCTTCGCCTACTCCGTCTTTGCCGCAGTTCCAGCCGCAACCCCAGCAATAGTCAACACCAACGCAACCACAGTCAACAGCGTGCAGATAGCCAACGCCTCACTTGAAGGTGATGCTGCATGATGAGGGTGCTTTTGGATACTAACGTGTATGCTAAACTTGTGTTGGATGAAGAGGTTCAGATGGAACTGCTTGGGAGGATACCATCGCAAATTATGGTTTATGGAAGCGAAGTGAACAGGCATGAGTTGCGTGACTTGCCCAAAGGGTTACAGCTCTATGACAGGAATGAGCGGATACTGCTTCTGCGCGTTTATGATTTGCTCACGCAGAAGGAAAAGCGCACCTACAGAACAACTCCTTTCGTGGAGATGCTAGCCCTCAAATATTTTGAAGAATATGTTCGCCTGAAAGGGAACAAGGGATATGAGGAGTTAAGGAAGGACTTCGTGATAGTCGCAACTGCGTCGCTTCATAACCTCGACATAATCGTTTCGGAAGATAAGAAGACCATGTTTAGCGCGGAAGCACGAAAGGCGTATGAAGCAGTTAACCAAAACAATCAGATAAGGACTCCGCAGATGATAGGCTATGCTGAGTTTAAGCAAATGCTGAGGAGGATTGCGCCATGAAGAGGAGTGTGTTATGTGGTGTGGTAGCGAATAAAGTCCTTAATTGCCTTGACGAACTCAGGGTCTTTCAGGGCTTCATGTATCTGGCTCTGCAGTACTTTCCACTCCTTGCTTTCAGACAAAGGCCTTACAGTTACGGATTTTTGCATTTTGCTTCAACACGCATCAACGCAAGTCATATTTATAAACATTTCCATCAAAAACCATTCGGGAGTAAAGGGGTGTCTGGGAAATTATCAGCAGCTTGATTAGCTCCAAAAAGGGTAAAATATACGTTAGATTCATGTTAGCGTTAGCCGTAGTAGCCGCCGCCATCTACGCCTACTCCGCCTTCGCAGCCGTTCCCTCATCCACTCCCTCCATCGTGAACACCAACGGCACTACAATAAACGGCGTCCCCATCACGAACGCATCTCCCGAAGGTGATGTTGCATGAGGAGGGTGCTGCTTGATACGAATGTTTACGGCGAAATAGCCATAGACCCTGCTGTAGCCAGAATCAGGGAACGATTTGTTGGCTCTCAAAAATTTGTTTTTTATGGGAATGAGATAATAAGAAAAGAGTTAAGAGATACTCCGAAGGCTAAAAGGTTTGGTGACAGCAACCTGAGGATAATCCTTTTATCGTTATACGATGATGTTACAAAGGACCACATTTTGGAAGTTAATTCCGAAGTAATGGAATTGGCGGAGAACTTCTACGAGGCGTATAAAGAGGTAGGAGGGTTAAAGCCAAAATCAGAGATAATTTCTGACTTTTTGATAGTTTCTGCCGCAGCGGTGCATAACTTAGATGTGGTTGTGTCAAGCGATGAGAAAACCATGCTCACGGAGAATGCCCTTAAAGCCTATCGCCTCATAACAGCTGTCAAGAAGAAGAAGATGCCTGACATGATTCTATACGACAAATTCAGGAGGTGGTTTGTCTGATGAACTCCCTGACTGCTCTGATGAACTCAGGGTCCTTTTGTAATTCCTCTAACTGCTTCCAAACGTCCTCGCTTTTAGCCTCCATAACGCTAACTTGTTTCATAAGCCGTGTTTACTCATTTCCGTATTTAAACCTTTCGCAGGCGGAGGTGTCAGGCAATTAGCGTCTTAGCTTTTGGCAAACAGGGCAGGATTTACCTCAGGTTCGTCATAGCCGCAGCGTTCCTCCTCGCATTAGTCTACGCCTACTCCGCCTTCGCAGCCGTTCCCTCATCCACTCCCTCAATTGTCAACACCAACGGCACTACAATCAGCAGCGTCCAGATTGCCAACGCCTCAATCGCCAGGGCCTCAGACCAGTTGTGCGGCTCTTCCAACTTCACCAGCGAGAACGGCACCTTCGAAGAGAACTCAACGTTCAAGTGGTTCAAGCGCACCCTTTACCAGCCCCAAAACAAAAGCCTGGTTGGTTACTGGAAGCTGGATGGGAACGCGAATGACAGCAGACGTTAACATCAGCAACAGCACAAGCCTGGATATTTATAACCAGATTACGGTTGAGGCCTGGATTAATCCGGCGTCGCTTCAGAGTGATAGGTTCATCATAACAAAGGGCAGCACAGGTAATAAGGGATGGATTCTTTACGAGAACAACGCCGGGGCTTTAAGGGCGTGGGTTACTGCTTCAACAACTGCGAGTGCTGAGAAGGAAGACGTTTTAGCTTCAGGCGTGTGGCAGCACATCGCGTTCACTTATGACGGCTCAAACGTGAGGCTGTATGTCAACGGCACTGAACAGGCCAGTGCCGCACTTTCCGGGGCGATTAACTACAGCGGGTTTGGGCAGCTTGTTTTTGGGCACTCCGAAAACGGTCCTACTGGTAGGATGTTCAACGGCTCCATTGACGAAGTCTCCATCTACAACTACGCCAAGAGCGCAGCAGAGATTAAGGCAGACTACGACAACTCGCCTTACAAGGCCATGATTTACAAGGATGCGGTGGGGTATTGGCATTTGGATTCGGTGAATGGCTCTAACGTGACTCTGGACGCTACCGGTAATGGGAATGATGGTTCACTGGCGTTCTTTAACCAGACCAATGCTACAACAGGAGGCATCATAGGCAACGCACTTGATTTTAGTGTTGCTCTTAGTGGGACTGTAAATTCAAGAGTCAGGTTTCCGCTTACCAAGGGCTTGGGTGGTGTTCCTGCTGCCGCTAACTTTTCGCTGTCTGCCTGGGTTAAGTGGACAGGCAAGGCGCAGCCTAACCAAAACATTGTGAGTGCCAATAACTGGAATAATGCCGACAGCTACGGCCTTCATTACAGCGTTTCTGGTGACGGGAAATTATATTCCTCAATAGGCCAACAGCACAATAACGGCACAGGCATCACCTTCACGCCCATAGTAGGCAGGTGGTACTTTATCGTTGGAACTGCTACCGCAACCCTGCAAAGCCTTTACATCGACGGCGAGCTGGTATCTAACACCACTGTTGGCAAGGTCGCTGTTGCTGTTACCTCAGTCATACCGCCAAGTATAGGCAGTGCCAGCACATCCGGAGTCAACGGCACAGTTGACGAAGTCGGTATTTGGAACAAATCCCTCTCCGCTTCCGAAGTCAAGCAGCTTTACCTGAGAACGTGGTATGACCACTCCCCCCAGCAGTTCCTGCTCCACCCGAACTATCCTGACCAGCTTGACAACTCCACTCAGAACACGACTTTGCTGCTGCACTTTAATGAGGGAACAGGCACTACAACCGCGGACAGCTCGCCTTACGGCAACGCTGGCACGATTTCCGGGGCGTTCTTCACAAACGACTCGATTTCTGGTTCGGCATTGAAATTTGACGGCGTTAACGACTACGTCCAGGTTAACTACGCCGCGATCTTGAACATCACAACCAACCTTACCATGTCCGGCTGGGTAAAATATTCTGCCCTGCCAAGCGGCCAAGGCGTCATTATGGGCACATGGGGCGGGGAGAATAATAACAAGTCGTACATGCTGCAAACGTACGGTACCGGGCAAGTTGGCTTTAGCGTGGACGGCGCTACCGAAGCAAGCAGCGCAAGTAATGCAGTGCAGGTTGGCCAGTGGTTTTACATTGCTGGAGTTATTGCCGGTTCCAATTACACCCTTTTCCTTAACGGCAAACCAGTTGACTCAGGCGCATTCGCACCCCCAAACAGAGTCGGCTCAGAGAATTTTTACGTTGGAGGCGACGCTGGCAAGTGGGGCCTTGGAGATGTTGAAGGCGTCATTGACGAGGTCAAAATCGTCAACCGCTCACTTTCCGATGCAGAAATCGCTGCCGAGTACAGGAAGGGCTGCCCGTTCTGCAGCAGCGACAGCGAGTTGCCCACGACAACTTCGGGCGTTGTGTGGCAGCCTGGGAGGTTTGTGGAGAACCTGACTGTTGACAGCACAGTGGCTGCATACTGGCGGTTTGACGAAGTCACCGGCTCAACAGTTTACGACATCAGCGGCAACGGCAACACAGGCTACAACTTCACAGGCAGGTTTACTAATGACAGCGTTGGCGGGACTGCTGCGAACTTCACCACAGGCAAATACTTTAACGTGAGCAACAGCAACAGCCTGAACGTCAACGGCAGCCTGACGATAGCTGCGTGGGTGAAGATTGCTGAAAATTCAACTCTCAAAAACATTGTTGAGAAGGGTGACAGTTCTACTGACAAGAGGCAATACGCGCTCGGCATTGTCAATGACAATCCCAGATTCAGGGTGGAAAGGAGCGCTGGCGCAGATTATGCGGGAATAGACTCAGCATACAACCTTACAGTTGGCAGGTGGTATTACATCGTTGGCAGGTATGACCAGGCTTCCAGAGACTCAAGCATTTACATTGACGGCATAAACACGAGCGGCAAGAGAGCTACCGGTCATGCGGCAAATCTTACTCCGCCGTTTGACATAAACCTGCTCATAGGCGCAGGAACTAGCGAAACGCCCGCTTCGTTTATGAACGGCTCCATTGACGAGCTCATAATCTACAGCAAGGCGCTTTCGCAGCAGGAAATACTCACCAATTACAAGAAAGCCGCCAAAGGGCTTGGTCTTTTGAGCAACGACTACATAAACTACTCAGCAAGCAGCAACTTCAATGAAAGAGAAGGCACGATAGAGTTTTGGGTGAAGCCGGAGTGGAACGGGAATGGTGAAAACAGACCTCACGTTTTTGTTACTGCTGAGAAAACTAATAATGATTTCTTAATATATAAAGAATCTACCAATGAACTGCAGATTTTTGTACAAGATACCATCTTTATGGAATACGACGTCAGTGGATGGACTTCAGGCAACTGGAAGCACGTTGCGTTTACTTGGAACAACTACACTTCTAACATGACTTTGCATGTTGATGGCACTCAAATAAACAATTCAGGCACAGCATTTACCATTCCCGCCCAAAACTATTTGGCGTTAGGTGCACAAAACATCGGAAGCACACCTGCCACTTTTTGCAACTGCACCCTGTCCGAGTTCCGCATCTCAAGGAAAGCCCTCTCTGCACAGGAAATCAACGAGAGCTTCAGCAAGTCTCGCCAGCTTTACAGCAACGAGTTCATGCTCAACAGGAGCAACTTTGCGAAGGGCGACAGCTTCAAGGTCGAGTACACTGCAATGGACAAGGATAACCAGACTGGCAGCCCTGTGAATAGCAGCTTCATAACCGTTGTTAACACTCCTCCTGTCGCTGTTAACCTTTCTCTGCCCGCTTCTGGCACCACTGTGCTTGACTTTGTCAACATTACTTGGAATGCCACAACCGATGCCGATAACGACTCATTTACTTACGTTGTTCTGGTTAACGGCACTACGCAATGCAACAATCCTAACTCGGTGCTTAACTGCACCTACACCCCTTCAGCCAACGGCTTCTACCTTTACAACATCACGGCCTTTGACGGCACAGAAAACAGCACGCCGACCAACGGCAATTTCACCTTTACCAACCTTGCTCCTAACGTGACTTATTATCAGCCGACCCCTTCAGACGCTGCTGTCATAACTGCGAACACTTTTACAGTCAACGTTTCCATTAACGAAACAACAGTTGACAGTTGCAGGCTGGAGCTTTACAACTCGACCAATGCTTCAAGGCTTAACTATTCCATGAGCAGCACAAAACTTGCAGTTGGAAGCCCCAACCGGTACTACTGCAACATCACCGTAAGCACTGACAACGGCGTCACTTACTATTACCGCGTTTTCGCCAACGACACGCCGATAGGTGCAACAACCGCTACTGCTGTGCGAAGCGTCAGGGAGAACATGCCTGCAAACTTCTCGCCAGCAGGGCTTGGCTCTGCAAGGAACGTCAGCCTGAACGTAAGTACAGTTAACCCGGCAACTGGTCAGCCGCAGAGCCTTATTCCCGGCACGACAACGCCTTCAACTTCCCTTTACAAGCTCAGCCAGCTCGTTGGCTTTGCAGAAAACTACTCAGACCAGGACAGGGACTTTGAGGCCAACAGCACGTTCAAGTGGTACAAGCGTACCGAAGCAGCGAGGAAGGGCCTGGTTGGCTACTGGAAGCTGGACGGCAACGCGAATGACAACAGCGGGAAAGGCAATGATGGTAACGGCACCTTTGTGCTCGGCTCTGGGCGCATTGACGGCGCGCAGCAATTCTCAACTACTGTTCCGGCAAGGATAATAAACATCAGCGGAGACCCTTACAACTTCGGCACTGGAGATTTCACAGTTGAGTTTTGGACCAAAGACGCAGCAAGTAATGGCGCTTGTCTTGTATCAAAGTGGGACAACCTTGTAAATAGCAATCCTGGCTGGTCTATTCAATATATGTCTTCTGGGGGAGCAATACGGGCTACAATTAACGCCAGTGGAGGGGGGGAATTTACCCAATTTACAAGTGACACGGCAAATGTTGGGGACGGCGCATGGCACCACGTTGCTGTTACATTTGACAGGGATGGCAGCGTTGTAATTTACGTTGACGGGACAAGCAAGGGTTCCTCAGGCATATCAGGAGTTTCAGGAAGCGTCAATAATAATCTGCATCTCCGCTTCGGAGCTTGCCACCGAGGCGGTGCTGACTATAGTGGCTCAACAGAAGCGCTCATGGACGAAGTCTCCATCTACAACTACGCCAAGTCAGCTGCCGAGATTAAGGCAGACTACGACAACTCGCCTTACAAGGCCATGATTTACAAGGACGCTGTGGGCTACTGGCACTTGGATGAGAATGGCGGCACCAGCGGGTATGCGGACAGTTCAGGGAGTGGGAATACTGGAGCACCAAGGAATGGCACAATTAACACTACAGGCAAGATTAACGGCGGCGTCACTTTTGGAAGTTTTGGCTATGTCAACCTTTCGCCAATTACCTTGAACAACTTCACAGTGGTTGCATGGCTTAACCCGAACGGCACAAGTGGTGCAGTAGTGGATGCTGAGCTGTGCGGGATTACGGACGATTGGGGCATTCACAGCGCCTCAGGCAAGGGCGGAACAGTCAGGTTCCAGTTCGGGGATAACTCGGCAAACAAAGACTTTTTCCTTAACTCAACAGGCGTTTTGTCCAATAACACATGGTCTCATCTTGCTGTTTCCAGGAACGGGACAACTATCAGTTTTTACATCAATGGCATTCTTGATAACACAGCTACAGGACCGCACACGAAGGATTTGGGTGCTACAAGTCCTGAGTGTGACATATACGGCAGGGCAATAGGCATCGGCAACCAGCAACGCGCCGCAGGTCTTGGAACTAGCACCGCCTTTGGCGGCACCATTGACGAAGTCGGAATCTGGAACAAGACCCTCAACGCTTCCGAAGTCAAGCAGCTTTACCTCAGGACGTGGTATGACCACTCGCCTCAGCAGTTCCTCCTCCATCCCAACTATCCCGAAGAAGTTGACAACAGCACGCAGAACACGACCTTGCTGCTGCACTTCAACGACGTTTCTCCCAGTAATCCCAACTTGACCGACAGCTCGCCTTACGGCAATAATGGCAACATAAGCGGGGCGTTCTTTACCAACGACTCTATCTCAGGGAGTGCTTTGAGCTTTGATGGGAGCACAAGTTATGTGAACATAACTACAGACCCTGATATTACAAGCGCTACGAATTATCTTACTGTTATGTTGTGGGTTAAGGCTACTGTAAGGAATGCTCAGGAATATATGTTTGCCAGAAGCCCGGATGCCAACAATTACGCGCCAATTATCCTTAAGCAAGCTGATCAGACCATCTCAGCTGTGGTTGATAACGCTGGCACAAGAAGCGTACAGCTCGATTCAGTTACCAAACTGCAGGCTAACATATGGACGCATGTGGCATTTACGTTTGACTACCCCAACAGTAACGCGAGGCTGTATATAAATGGCAAACTTGAAAATTCTACTGTTCCTATAACAGCGATGACTTCCACAGCAGCACAGGCTTCACTTGGTATGTTGCGCTCCGCCACATTCCCCCTCCTAGGTACCATCGACGAGCTCAAAATCGTCAACCGCTCCCTCACCGCTGCTGAAATCGCTGCGGACTACAAGAAAGGCGTTAGGTTTGGCAGCAGCGACGGCGAAGTCCCAACCACCGAAAGTGGTGTTGTGTGGCAGCCTGGGAAGTTTGTGGAGAACCTGACGGTTGATACCAACACTTCTGGCTACTGGAGGTTTGATGAGGGAACAGGGCAGAATGTTTCAGACCTTTCCTCTTTTGCAAACTTTGGCGTTCTTGGTGCGAATGGCAATGCTGGAACTGACGACCCGACATGGGTAAATGACAGTGCGGGCGGAAACGCTTTAAAGTTTGACGGCGTGAACGATTACGTTGACGCAGGCAACGCTTCAAGCCTGAGGACAGCCAACATTACAGTTGAAGTGTGGGTTAAACCGAATGATAAACGTAATGGCGCTAATCCTGGCATACTTTACAAAGGACAAACCAACAATGAAGACAATGGTGATTACTCGTTTGACATTTTCAACAGTAATGCGAGGTTCATGGTTAACAATAGCAAGGGACAGGCTACCGGCTCTACTAAACTTCAAAACAACACTTGGCATCATATTGTCGGAACGTACGACGCCAGCGCAAGCGCAAACAATATGAAGGTATACGTCAACGGCATTTTAGAAGCGCAGAGCACCTATTCTGGTGGCATTAACTCCACCGGCAACTCTCTGAAAATCGGTTATTACTACTCTTCCGGCTTTTTCTGCAACTGCACCATCGACGAAGTCCGCATCCTCAACCGCTCACTTTCCGCAGCAGAAATCCTTTCCGACTACCGCAAAGCCGCCAAGGGCGTTTACTTCGGGCAGGGCGCTTACCTCAATTACAGCGATAAGGGAAACCAGAACAACAATGTTAGCGGCAACAATTACGATGAAGGCACTGTTGAGTCTTGGGTGAAGCTTGACAGCAGTAAGGGCAACTCACTTAATATGATAGCTGATTTTGAAAGCACAGGATCCAACGGTTTAACGTTTCATATCAACGCGGGAAAGTTACGGTTACAGTACGGCAATGGCAGCACAAATACCGTTATTATAACCACCACTACGACACTTGCTAAAGATATTTGGCATCACGTGGCAGCGACTTGGAGTTCAAGCGGCACAGCAGTTTACGTAAACGGAGTTTTGGAAGCAAGCGGCGGAGACCCAGTGATTAACATCTCGGACATAAACCCTGGAATATTTATAGGCGCTCAAAGCCCTGGCACGACAAGGTACCTGAACGGCACCCTGTCCGAGTTCCGCATTTCCAGAAAGGCTTTGTCAGCCCAGGAAATCAACGAGAGCTTCAGCAAGGGCCGCCAATACTTCAGCAACGAAATCTTCCTGAACAACAGCAACTTCAACAAGTGGGACAGCTTCAAGCTGGGCTACCAACTATATTACTGTTAATAATACTGCTCCGGGTGACACTTCATTGTCTAGTCCTGCGGATAATACGAAGCAGGGCGTTTCTGTTGCTTTGAGTTGTTCGGCTGCTGGTGACTTGGATAATGATACTGTTTATTACCAGTTCCTTGGCGATACCAGCAATCCGCCAACTACTGCTTTGCAGAACTCCACTGATACTTCGTTTACCTGGTCAGGGCTGACGAGGGGCACTACTTACTACTGGCGCTGCAGGACTTATGATAATGAGAGCTGGGGGGCGTATACTGGTGCAAGGTCGTTTGCTGTTAACGTGCTTGCCACGCTGTCCGGCGTCAGAAACGCCTCTCTCAACGTTAGCCGTGTTGACCCTGCCACAGGCCAGCCGCAGAGCCTTATTCCCGGCACAACCACTCCTTCAACTGCCATTTACAAGCGTGACCAGCTCGTAGGCTTTGCTGAAAACTATTCTGATGCTGACCGCGACTTTGAGGCTAACAGCACGTTCAAGTGGTATATTAACAACACGAACCAGAGCTGGGGAGGCGGCAACCGCACTGCTGAAATGGTTGCCATGATTTACAAGGGTGCTTTGGGTTATTGGCATTTGGACAACGACGTGAAGGACAGCAGCGGCACTGGGAACGACGGAAGCTTGATTGGCTCTGTGAATGCAACTAACGTGTCAGGCATGATTGGCAAAGCGATTAACTTCACACAAGTGAGCTATGTTGAAGTGCCTAACTCTGCGACTACGCGCGGTCTTAAGAACCTTACAATAAGCGCGTGGGTGATGCCTTTCTATAGCAGTGGTACCAGTGCGATAAGGTATATACTGTATAAGTGCACTGGCAATCAGGCGTGCGGTCCTGCTGATGCTTCAAACACCGATTACACGCTATACTTGTCAGGTGGTAATACAATTGCGTTCAGGCCTAATACCGGTATTTTAACGACAAACGACACAATAAGTAACGGCACGTGGCACCATCTTGTGGTAACAGAAGACAGTAGCGGCAACGCCAGGATTTACATTAATGGCGAGTTTAAAATAAGCGAGGCCGGGTTCTCGGTAGGAGGTGCAAATGCGTCCAAGCTGCGAATAGGCAACGGAAAAGATGGAGAGTTGAACAATTTCTTCGGCAGCATAGACGAAGTCGCCATCTACAACAAAACATTAACGGCAGCCGAAGTCAAGCAGCTTTACCTCAGAACGTGGTACGACCACTCCCCCCAGCAGTTCCTCCTCCACCCCAATTACCCTGAAGAAGTTGACAACTCCACGCAGAATACTACTTTGCTGCTGCACTTTGATGAGGGAACAGGAGCGAACGTTACCGATAGCAGCCCTTACGGCAACAACGGCAAGATAACTGGCGCGTTCTTCACCAACGATTCCATTTCTGGCAGTGCGCTGAGCTTCGGGACGAATGACAACGTTACAATCGCTGCTTCTCCAACCCTAAGCCCTGACAAGGCCATAACAGTCATGGCGTGGCTTAAGCTCTCTTCATGGAGCGATTCCAGGGTATTGGCACTGGCAGATGACGTAAGTGACCTTGACGGCTATGTCTTAAGAACTGACGTTCCGTCAGATTCAATCTTCTTCAGCGTTGGTAATGGAACAAAACGGGATAGTTCTGCTGTGTTTCCTATTGACGTTAACAAGTGGATGCACATAGCAGGCACTTACAACGGAAGCCTGATAAGAATTTTCAAGAACGGGGTTGAGAATGGCTCAGGAACTGCCCATTTAGAGAACATAACCTACACTCCAAACATACTGTTTGCAATAGGGAAGGCCTACGACGCAAACGGGGTAACCGGCATCATTGACGAAGTCAAAATCGTCAACCGCAGCCTCACCGCCGCTGAGATTTCTGCTGACTACCGTAAGGGCGTGAGGTTTGGCAGCAGCGACGGCGAAGCCCCAACTTCCGAATCCGGCGTTGTGTGGCAGCCCGGAAGGTATGTGGAGAACTTATCGCTGTCTGCTCCCTACGCCAACACTACCGCCTATTTGAGGCTTGACGATGGCTCAGGAACTACGGCAACCGACCTTAGCGGCTCTGGCAACTCTGGCAGCTTCCAAGGCGCAGCCAACAACGCATCATGGACTAATGATTCCGTAAGCGGCTATGCCTTGAAGTTTGACGGCGTTGACGACTTTGTGAAAATACCGCTCTCAGCCTCGCTTAACGCTACGTGGAACGGCTCTAACGGCTTTACAGTCTCTGCTTGGCTTAAGAGGGGCAACATATCCACAGGAAATTATCCAATAATTAAGGAAAGCACCGGGGCAAGCGGTGACTGGTGGATAAGCACAGGAGGAAATTGGATTTGCAATTCAGGCGGAGGCAGTGGCACTGCAAGCACTGGCGTGCGTGTAATTAACGGCGAGTGGCACTTCATAACTTTAACTTACAACACCACTCTACTCTCATGTTTCCTTGACGGCGTCCTTTACGCTACAGACACCACTCCCGGCAGCATGTCAAGGAGTAACACGTCAGTCTTCCTCGGAGCTTGGGGCAGTGGCGATGGCGTTAACGCAGGCGGTTACTGGAACGGCACAGTTGACGAGCTCAGAATAGTCAACAGAACACTCTCTGCAGCCGAAATATTGGCCGACTACCGCAAAGCCGCCAAAGGACTGGGCCTGTTGAGCAACGACTACATCAACTACTCGGCTACTGGCAACTTTAACGAGAGGGAAGGCACTGTGGAGTTTTGGGTGAAGCCGGAGTGGAACGGGAATGAGCAATTTGCCAGGACATTTGTCGTCTTGGAAAAATCTAACAATGACTTCCGTCTGGGAACTTTGGTAAATACCAATGATTTGGTGGTTATGGCAACCGATACTGTAATGGTTAGAAAAAATATTGGTGATTGGCTTATTGGCAATTGGCGGCACGTAGGTGTTGTTTGGAATAATTACACCTCAAACATAAGCCTGTTTATCGATGGTTTGCAGGTGAATAACTCAAGGAGTGCGTTTTCAATTTCCCCTCAGTCTGACCTTTCGATTGGCTCTGAAAATGGCAACTCTATCAACTTCTGCAACTGCACCATCTCCGAGTTCCGCATTTCCAGAAAGGCTTTGTCAGCCCAGGAAATCAACGAGAGCTTCAGCAAGGGCCGCCAATACTTCAGCAACGAAATCTTCCTGAACAACAGCAACTTCAACAAGTGGGACAGCTTCAAGCTGGGCTACCGGCAGCGAAGTCAACAGCAGCTACCTGACTGTTAACAACTCGCAGCCGTCAGAGCCGACAATTACCGACTTTGGAAGGGAAGGCGTTGACGGCACTGCTGAAAGCGTTGCTGCGAACAGGGCAAGCAGCGCAACGCCAGCCAATGCCACTTTCATGACGGCTGTTAACATTACCTGGACAGCCTCAGCTGACAACGACTCTGACACTATAAACTACACCGTGCTTATCAACAACACCCTGGTGTGCGACACGCAGTCGTTGAGCTGCAACACCACCCAGCTGCCAAGCTGGAACGGCAACGCTGCGTTCTACATCTTCAACGTGACCGCTTTTGACCAGGAGTGGAACAGCACCACAACGACTTACGCCTTCATGTTTGACAACACCACACCCACGATGTCAATTATCGCGTTAACCCCAGCCAACAACACCTTCCAGAACACCACCAGCTACTTCATCAACCTTTCAGTTACTGAAGGCAGCGTTGACCGTGTAATACTGAACATTACAGGGCCGAGCTTTGCTACCGCTTCCAGCAGCGGCAGGAACATTACGCTGTGGGACAAAGACTTGGTCGGCATGTGGCACTTTGAGGAAAATGCTAATGACAGCAGCGGCTACAACAATGATGGCACACGAGGCCAGAATGCTGCTTTCAACAGTACATGCAGGCTCGGAGGATGTGCCAACTTCACCCTAGCGGTTCACAACATAACAATTGCCGACTCAGCTTCTTTAAACTTTACGCAGTTCACGATACAGGCATGGATAAGGATTGAGAACCTTTCAGGCAGGACGACCGATTTTCCGAACATTTTAGGGAAACAATTAAGTGCAACCAATAGGAACTACGTTTTATACGTTAGGAACGACACTGGTATCTTTTTCGGCAGCAGCAGCTTTTCAGGCAGCCAGCAAGACTTGAGCAGCAACGTTAAGGTCATGAACACAACGCAAGGCTGGCACAACGTTGCTTACATTGTCAACTCCACCCACCAGGCTGTTTATGTCGACGGCACACGGAGAAACACAGCTTCCTACACAGGCACAGCCGACAGGCAATCTTCCCCTCTTATCATTGCTAAATCCCCAGCTGCGTCTGGTGAGAGTTTAGTCTTCAACGGCACTATTGACGAAGTCAAAATCTGGCGCCGTGCCTTGTCTGCTGGGGAAATCAGCGCCGAGTACAACCGCACCGCATCCAACTACCTCGCCAGCCACATTGTCAGCGGGGCAGCTGCCCACACGTTCTCGCTCAACATGACCAACCTTACCAACGGCAACTACTCATGGTTTGCGTGGGTTAATGACAGCAGCAGCGCAGTTGCGGCAACTACAGCCACAACCGTGAATTCCGCTGTTGGCCAGAGGGAGTTCAAGGTTGACCTGATACCGCCAGCTATCAGCTTTGTTGCTAACACTCCTGCAAACCAGTCTGTGTTGCCAACCAGTTACATTTTCATTAACACGTCTGAGAATGATGCTGGCAACGACCACAACGAGCTTTCAGCGTTCATTGACTTTAACAGCTCGCTGGTTGGTTATTGGAGGTTTGAGGACGATGGCGATACGAACGCAAGTGACTTTACGAATAACAACAATAATGGCACTTTGACAAGCTTCGGTTGTATGACTTTGAACTGCAACCTCACAGGAGGCACTGGAGGGACTGGGAGCGGGTGGACTTCTGCAGGAAAGAGGGGCAAGGCGCTGAAGTTTGACGGTGAGAATGATTTTGTGAACGTTTCGTATAGTGAAAGTTTGAACTTGACCAACCTTACTGCAATAGCATGGGTGTATTTAGATAGGCAATCGCCTGCAAGCTACGTTGACATTGTGAGCAGGCAATCTGTATTCAGATTAGAAGTTGCTGCTGCCCCCCACGTTAACAGGTTCTCTTTTGTAGTTTACAACACAACATTAGGCCAATCTGCTCTTTTAGGAACAAATTCGCTTTCAGATGGATGGCACCACGTTGCAGGCGTGTTTAACGGCACGCATTATACGATATTCACTGATGGCAATAGAAGCAACTCCGCCGCTTTTCTTGGTAGCATAAACCACACTTCACAGCATCTGACGATAGGTGCATCCCTCTTTGGAGTTGAAAACTTCAACGGCTCCATCGACGAAGTCCAAATCTGGAACCGCGTTTTGGATGCCCAGGAAATCAACGCCTCTTACCAGGCTGGTGTTTACCGGTTGTTCAGGAACTTTACCGGCTTGAATGATGGCAATTACAGCTTCAGGGCTTTTGTTGTTGATGCTTCTGGCAACATGAACGTTACTGATAACAGGACTTTCAGTGTTGATACGACTGCGCCGAGCCTAAGCTTTATTGCTACTACTGATGCTAATGCTTCTTTCCTGAACCGCAGCTTTACGATTGTTAACGTTTCGACTACAGAGACTAGCGAGCACAGCGTTTTCGTTGACTTCAACCGCTCCATGGTTGGTTATTGGAGGTTTGAAGACGACGCAGACACTAACGCTTCAGATTTCAGCACTTACAGCAACAACGGCACTTTGGTCGGGTTTGGGTGCACTACTGCTGACTGCAACCTCACTGGTGGAGATGGAGGAACTGGAAGCGGGTTCACAAGCGCAGGCAAGAGAGGAAAAGCAATGATGTTTGATGGAGTGGATGACTTGATTAACACTTCAAAGACTTACACGCAACTTGGCATATCCAAAGAACTTACCATAGAAGCGTGGATTAAAGCCGCAAACTCAAACGGCATGGGAAGGAAAACAATAGTTGGAGACAATGATAACTTAATCTTGTTAATCGCCAACGCAAGCTCAGCGCGAGCCAGCAGACACGCTTACCCGCAGGGAGCAAACGCCTCATTCAGCATCAAGGCGGGATTCTTCCACGTAACAGCCACTTACAGCGATGTGAGAGCAAGCCAGACAAACGAAGTCAAATTATACGTTGACGGAGAATTCATGGCCAACGTGACCATAACAAATTCGGCAAACAATCCGCTAACCGAATTGGTTCGCATAGGCCACGATACAGCTACTTCTGGAAGAACACCATGGAACGGAAGCCTCGACGAAGTTAAAATTTGGAACAGAGTCCTGAACGATACTGAAATCAACGCTTCTTACCAGGCTGGCACTTATCGTTACACTAAGAACTTTACGGGCTTGAATGATGGCAATTATTCTTATTATGCTGCTGTTGTTGACTCTGCTGGAACTTTGGTTCAGACTGTTAACAGGACTGTTTACGTTGACACTGTTGGGCCAGCCATTTCGCTTATTGCGAACACTCCTGCCAATCAGAGTGTTCTCAGCAGCAATTACATCTTCATTAATACGTCTGAGAATGACGGCGGCAACGACCACAACGAGCTTTCAGCCTTCATAGACTTCAACCGCAGCTTGGTTGGTTATTGGAGGTTTGAGGACGATGGGGACACAAACGCTTCGGATTTCACTAATAACAACAACAACGGCACTTTGGTCGGGTTCGGCTGCACAAGCCTGAACTGCAACGCTTCATCAGGCTGGACCTCGGCTGGCAAAAGAGGAAAAGCATTAAACTTTGATGGAGTAAATGATAGGGTACGTAATCCTGGTCTCTCAGGTTTGAGTGCAGATGCGATTACGATTGAAGCGTGGTTCTTTCGGAGGGAGAGCGGCGTTCGAATGCTCTTATCAAGAAACAGATTTAGTGCTAACGAATGGGATTTGTTCCCTAGTAGTTGGAGATTTAATAATGGCAGCACGACTAACCAATATGACACCGTTACTTCCGTACAAAACGATGTATGGAATCATCTCGTAGTTACTTATGATAAAAATGCTGGCGGGAATAACGTTAATGTTTACCTTAACGGAAAATTAGAGGTGTCTGGCGCAACAGGTGGTACGTTAGGCACTGGAGGAATTACCACTATTGGAAGCTTTCAGGATGGAACAACAGATTACTTCAGCGGTACCATTGACGAGGTCAAAATCTGGAGCAGGGCTTTGTCCGCTCAGGAAATCAACTCCTCTTACCAGGCAGGCCAGTATAGGCTGTTTAGGAACTTTACTGGTTTGGCTGATGGTAATTACACTGCCAGGGCTTTTGTTGTTGACGCTGCTGGTAACATGAACGTGACTGATAACAGGACTTTCTCTGTGGATACTGTTGCCCCGACGATTGCTTACATTTTCCCAACCGAGGCTAACAACTCTTTCGTTAATCGCAGCTTTACTGTTGTTAACACCACGGTTACCGAAACCGGTGAGAGCAGCGCGTTCATAAACTTTAACAATTCGCTGGTTGGTTATTGGAGGTTTGAGGATGACGGCGATACGAACGCGAGCGACTTTACCAGCAATAACAATAACGGCACTTTGCTTAACTTCAGCTGCACTGCTGCTGACTGCAACTTAACAGGCGGGTTAAGCGGCTTAGGTACTGGTTTTACTTCTGCTGGAAAAAGAGGAAAGGCTATGGCGTTTGACGGCGTGGACGACATAGTTAGGATTTCGGATAAAGACATCTTCACCTTTGGCGACGGCAGCAGTGTGGACAGCCCCTTCAGTCTCACGGCATGGATAAAAATCAATCCGGAGCTTGCTTTCAGGGTTATCGTTGCCAAAATGAACGCGCTAAGCAATGAGGAATGGGTTTTGCAGCTTAACACAAACAACAGCGTTAGCTTTGGCACCGCAGACCCAAGCGCATCAGCAAGGGCAACCGTAGTGAGCCCTGCCGTGCAGAACAACACGTGGCTTCACATAGCCGCAACTTACAACGGAATAGGCGGGAGTAACGCGGCAGCAGGAATGAACTTATATGTAAATGGCGTGCCGCAAAACGTCAGAAACTCAACAGCAGATGGTTACGTTGCTATGGAAAACCGTCCGTCTAACGTGGTTATCGGCTCTGAGGGGCTGCCGGCGGGAGGCAGTTTCTTCAACGGCACAATAGATGAAGTAATGATATGGAATAGGAACCTGTCAGCAGAGGAAATCAATGCTTCTTATCAGGCTGGCACTTACCGGCTGTTTAGGAACTTTTCGGGCTTGGCTGATGCTAATTATAGTTTTAACGTTTCTGTTGTTGATTGGGCTGGCACCATTTTTACGAATGTGACGAGGAACGTTATTATTGACACCACATTTCCGCTTATCAGCTACGGTTTGGGCAGTGATGCTAACGGCACCAGCTTGGCAAGGAACTACATTCACTTGAACGTTACTGTTGATGAGCTTAATCCTAGGAATTTGACTGCTTTCTTGTTTAGTGGGGCAGCCATAATCGCTTCGCAGAACGTTTCCGTGAACAAGACTCCAAGCTCCAACAACGTAACTTTCCTGTCGGTCAGCGATGGTTACTACAACGTTTCTGTCTCGGTTAGGGATTTGGCTGATAATGTTAACACTACTCCGACTAACAGGAGCTTTACTGTTGATACTACTGTCCCGGTGTTGGCTTATGCTGCTCCTTCTTTTGCGAATGCTTCGTTTGTTAACGTGTCGTGGATTTTCCTGAACTTCAGCTTTACCGAGATTAACAATGGCACGCTGATGATTAGGAATGGCAGCACGAACTGGACCAATGTTAACGCGAGTTCTGGATACTTCTTTTACAATTTCAGCCCGAGGGCGGATGGGAATTATACGTTCTTCGGCTGGATTAACGATAGCAGTGGGCAGGTTGCTCAGACTGTTAACAGGACTGTTTACGTTGACACTGTTGGGCCAGCCATTTCGCTTATTGCGAACACTCCTGCCAACCAGAGCGTTCTCAGCACCAACTACATTTTCGTCAACACCAGTGAGAATGATGCTGGCAGCGACCACAACGAGCTTTCAGCGTTCATAGACTTTAACAATTCTCTTGTGGGTTATTGGAGGTTTGAGGACGACGGGGATACGAACGCTTCTGACTTCACGAGCTACAACAACAACGGCACTTTGGTTAACTTTGGCTGCACCACTTTGAACTGCAACCTGACAGGAGGGGTGCGCGGCTTCGGCTCTGGGTTTACAAGCGCAGGCAGGCGCGGGAAAGCATTGAACTTTGATGGCCAAGGCAATGCCGTAAACGTGTCCGACAGCGCTTCCCTCAGCAGCTTCTCAACTTATTCACTGGAAGCCTGGATAAAGCCGCATGAAGGGACAAGCGGCAGAATTGTCAGGAAGGACGGCGAGTACGCCATATCGATTCTTGGCTACCCCTACCTGGCCAGCGAGCACAAAGCCGGTGCTGCTTGTGGTGGGGCATGGTCGAGCCTCTGGGACGATACAGCCTTGCAGCCGGACAGCTGGTATTACGTTGCTGTCACTTATAACGGCTCTAACAGGACCCTGTACGTTAACGGCAATTACGAGAACTCCTCGGCTGACACCGGCTCATTGCCTGACTGCTCAACACCTCTAATGATTGGCAGCAGCCAGACTTTTTCAAGCGTTTTCAACGGCACAATTGATGAGGCTAAGGTCTGGAACCGTGCTTTGTCTGCTGACGAAATCAATGCTTCTTATTCTGCTGGTGTTTACAGGCTGTTTAGGAACTTTACCGGTCTCAATGACGGTAACTATTCTTACAGGGCTTATGTTGTTGACGCTGCCGGCAACATGAACGTTACCGTGAACAGGACTTTTGCTGTTGATACTGTTGCTCCTACTATTGCTTACATTTTCCCAACCGAGGCTAATAACTCTTTCGTTAATCGCAGCTTTACTGTCGTCAACACGACCGTGACCGAGTCTGGCGAGTCCAGCGCATTCATTAACTTTAACAACTCTCTCGTTGGCTATTGGAGGTTTGAGGACGATGCTGATACTAACGCGAGCGACTTTACCAGCAACAATAACAACGGCACTTTGGTCGGGTTTGGCTGCACTGCTGCTGACTGCAACCTGACTGGAGGGGCTGGTGGGGTTGCTTCCGGGTTTGTGAGCTCGGGTAAAAGAGGCAAAGGAATGGCGTTTGACGGTGTAGATGATTATGTGGAGTTCGCCAATCAGTCAAGTTTGAATCTTACGGGGGCTTTGACAATAGAAGCTTGGGTTATGAAAATTGGCAGCCCAAGCAACGAAAGAGGTATTGTAGCCAGGTATTGGAATTACGGGGCGTTTCCACTCAACAGAAGCTTTACTTTAGATGAACAAAGTAGCGGAGTGCCAATATTTTTAATATCACAGGATGGCGCCATTAACAACAACACCGCAGCAACAACCACCCTCCAAAATAACACGTGGTATCACATCGCTGGCGTTTACGTTCCTTCCACGAGCATAAGCATTTACGTTAATGGGGTTCTTGAAGGGAACAAAACCGCCGGAATTGCAAGCTCAATACTCAACAATCCAAAATCTCCTGTTAGGATTGGAGTAACCTTCGATCCAGAAGTCGCTTCAAGATACTTCAACGGCTCGATTGACGAGGTCAAGATATGGAACAGGGCGCTGAACGAGTCAGAAATCAACGCTTCCTTCCAGGCTGGAACTTACCGTTTGTTCAGGAACTTTTCCGGCTTGCCTGATGCCAATTACAGCTTTAACGTTACTGTTGTTGACTGGGCTGGTAATTTGTTTACCAACAAAACGAGGAATGTGGTTGTTGACACCACGCTGCCGCTGATTAGCTTTGGTTTGGGCAGCGATGCCAACGGCACCAGCCTGGCTAGGAATTACATACATCTTAATGTTTCTGTTGTAGAGCTTTATGGCCATAATTTGACTGCTTTCCTGTTCAGCGGCTCTTCCATTATTGCTTCGCAGAACGTTTCTGTTAATACTACCCCGGCTTTCAACAATGTTACTTTCTTGTCCGTTGCAGACGGCTACTACAACATCTCAATCTCGGTGAGGGATTTGGCTGATAATGTCAACACCACACCAACGAACAGGAGCTTTACTGTGGATACTACGCAGCCGTTGATTGATAATGGCAGTGGGATTAGTTCTCCTGGTTTTAGGAATGTTAATTGGGCATTCATAAACTACTCCTTTACTGAAGTAAACAATGACACGATGTATATTCGCAATGGGACTGGCGGCATTGTGACCAACACTACGCCCAACAAAAACACAACTTACTTCTGGTACAACTTCACCAGCTTGGACAATGCGAACTACACGTTCTCGGGCTGGATTAATGACACAGCAGGCAGGCTCAACACTACAACCAACACGTCCATTGTTATAGATACTGTGTTCCCGACTGTTGATTTCGGCCTTGGAAGCGATGTTAACGGTAGTTCTGTTGCGAGGAACTACATACACCTTAACATAACAGTTACTGAGCTTTACGGGCACAACCTTACGGCTTCCCTCTTCAGCGGCACTACTCTCGTGGCTCTGCAGAACGTGAGTGTGAACACGACTCCGTACTTTAACAACGTCACCTTCCTCAGCGTGTCCGACGGTTATTACAACATTACCATCAAAGTAAAGGACATGGCCAACAACACCAACACATCTGTGAACAGGAGCATAACCGTTGACACTACTGCCCCCGTCTTGAATTACGCTGCTCCGAGCTTTGCCAACGCTTCTTTTGTTAATGTTTCGTGGATTTTCCTGAATTTCAGCTTTACTGAGATTAATAATGGTACGTTGATGATTAGGAATGGGAGCACGAACTGGACTAACGTTAACGCGAGCTCAGGTTATTTCTTTTATAACTTCAGTCCGAGGGCGGATGGCAATTATACGTTCTTCGGCTGGATGAATGACTCCTCGGGTGCTGTTGCCCAGACCGTGAACAGGACGATATTCATCGACACTGCGGGGCCTTTGATAACTTATGAGGCAACGAGCTTTGCAAACGCTACATATAACAAGTTTGTAACGATAAACATAACAGCTAATGACACGGCCAATGACCACAACGAGCTGAGCGCGTTTGTGGACTTCAACGGCAGCCTGGTTGGTTACTGGCGCTTTGAGGACGACGGGGATACTAATGCGACAGACTTCACCAACAACAACAATAATGGCACTTTGGTGAATTTCAGCTGCACGGCTCTGAACTGCAACCTGACTGGCGGCACTGGAGGAACAGGCTCGGGATGGACAAGCGCTGGCAAGAGGGGCAAGGCACTCGTCTTTGACGGTAACAGGACTCATGTAGAAACTTCTGACATAAACGCGCTTGATGGCACATCCTCCTTGACGGTTGAAGCATGGGTCAGGCCAACCATCCTGTTTGGAAGCGAGGCAATCGTTGCAAAATGGGATTACGATACTGACGCAAGCTTTGCGATGCAGCAGAACCCGGCAGGCGCCATTCAGGTTTTCATCGCAGACTCATTAACAGACACTGGCGGCAACCGTGCGGTTACTGACAAAGTCGTCCTTAATGCCAGCACATGGACTTACGTGGCGTTTGTTTTTGACGGCACAGGCAGCGGCAATGCAGCCCGCCTGAAGATTTACGCAGATGGGGTTGCTGTTCCCATTACGTTTACCGGCACTATACCAGCAGCTACGACCTCCGGCAACACAGCTACCCTAAAGATAGGAAGGTTCGGAGGAACCTTGAACAGGTACTGGAATGGGACCATTGACGATGTCAAGGTCTGGAACAGGTCGTTATCCGCTGCCGAGATTAACGCTTCTTATCAGGCAGGAAATTACAGGCTGATTACGAACATCACAAGCAGCGACAGCAAGTATGCAAACGGCAACTTCACTTATTATGCTGCGGTTGTTGACGCAGCAGGAAACATGAACCGCACAGAGACAAGGCTGGTTGTACTGGACAACACTGCTCCGGTCATTGCAGCGATCAGGACGTTCAGCAACGTGTCGGGCTTCTTCTTCCAGGCAACAAACACGACCTCTGCCGTTACAGCATACTTCAACTCGCTGGCAGCAGGGCAGAGCGGAGGCGCTGACTCTGGCGGCGGAGGCCAGGAAGCAATAGTGGAAGTGGCTTACACTGACCTTTACCGCAGCAGCCTGAGCGGAAACACAACATTCTCTGACACGCCATCAAACATCACAAGGGCTGACCCGACAAGGGTTGCCTACACGATTGAAACCGGCTCTGGCAATGCTACCGCAGCGGTTTACGCCAATGATACGGCCAACAACACGGCAACGGCAACTGTCAGGTTTATTTTGGACATTAACGATACCGTAACCACTGACAACAGCAGCAGCAGCTTCACGTGGTTCAGCACTAACGTAACTATCAATTTGACCGCAGTTGATGTCGCGAATGGCTCAGGGGCCAACAAGACGCTATACTGCACCTACACCTCTGGAACAACTTCTTGCACTCCAACCGTTGAGGTCGCTAACCCCACAGACTTCAGGCTGCCTATCAACTGCAGCACAGGCAGCAGCTGCACGATAAGAGTCAGGTATTACAGCATTGACAACGTCAGCAACAACGAAAGCGGAGGAGCCAATGGAGGCCAGATTAGGGAGTCAAACACAGTAAACATCGCTACTGGTGGCTCTGACGTGCAGGACTCGCTCGTGAATAATTCAGTCATAACGAACGCGTCGTTCGTGAGGCAGAGCAACATTACCAACAGCATGGTCAACGGCTGCAGGGTTACCGGCTCAATAATTACAAGGTCGTGGATGTTCAGGCAGGCCGACACCCGCTTCAACTGCAGCATAAGCGACTCAGTGGTTATCGATTCCAACCTGACATCCGCAGTGGTTGAGAAGCGCAGCTACATTGACCCAAGCACGATTGTCGACTCAGTAATAACAAACAGCTCAATACGAAACTCAACAGTCAACTACAGCAGGGTTGACAGCAGCATATTCTGCGGCAACTTCACGCTCTGGTCAGCTGATGTGCTGAACAACGTGCTTGTTTCAGGAAGGCTGGAGTTCAACGACACAGTTTACTTCGGCCCGGTGAGCCTGAACAGCATATGCGGCCTGGTTGCGCCTTCACCGGTTGGCACTTTGGCAGCTGAGCCGTCAATAGTCAACGACAGCAGCAGCGTGGTGTTCAAGTACTCTGCAACTGCTTTGGGCTATACTGTTACCATCGGAAGCAACGAGCTTGTTAAGCTTGACAACACCAGCACCAAGTCAATAACGCTTAACGACAACGGCACCTCTCCTGACCTTGTTGCCAACGACGCTGTCTATTCCGGGAACTACAGCATCAGCGCTTTGAACAACGAGAGCGATGGCAACAAGACGATAGTCGCCCAGGTGAATGACAACATTGGCAACAACTGGACAGTCAACACCAGCGTGACCCTTGACAACACCCCGCCTTCTGCCGCGATTGTAATCAATAGCAATAACCTGAACACCACTTCAGCTGTTGTTACCCTGAACATTACATCCAGCGACGCCACTGCGGGAGTTAAAGATTGCAGGTTTGCAAATGAGGACAGGATTTTCGGCAGCTATGAGCAGTGCACCATTGTGAAGACCTGGACTTTAAGCAGCGGCTCGGGCCTGAAGACTGTGGTGGTTGAAGTGAGGGACAAGGCTGGCAACTTTAACGAGACCAACGACACCATAACGCTGCTGGGGATAGGTACAGTGATAGTCTCGCCCCAGAGCGGTGAGATAGTCAAGGGCTCCAAGCTCGTCATCGTCTCTGCGCCTGACTCGGCCACGTGGGTGACGTTCAACATTACAAACGCAACCAACTCTGGCCACACGTGGAACCTTGCAGGCACTGCAAACCAGATAACCAATGATACTACCCCAAGTGATGGCTTTAGTCAGACGTGGACAACGACAGCAACAGCATTTGCAAACGAGTCAAAGTTCAACCTCACTGTCATTAGCTACGACGCTTCAGGCAACCAGCTGAGCAACGACACCAAAGGCAACATAGAAGTTGACAATAACCCGCCGACTGTTACTTTGGATGTGCCGAATGCCAACGGGCTTTACCACGGCGTGGTTGCTGTGAACGCCTCTGCCTCTTCAGACACCTCAAAGGTCAGGTTTGAATACCGCAGGGGGACCGGTGACTGGACTGTGATTGGCGAGGCAGTTACTCCACCGTTCAAGGTTGACTGGAGCACCACTGGCTTGTCTGATGGCACGAACTACGAGGTCAGGGCTAACGCAACTGATGATGCAGGGAACTCGGCTAATGTCAGCAACGCCAATATTGAGGTTGATAATACTGCGCCAACGATTACGATTGTCAATCCTACCGCCGGCACTGAGGTCTCGGGAACATTCAACATTACCTTTACGATACTTGGCACAGTCCACGACACAGAGATTCAGTTTGATGGCGGGGCATGGGCTACTGCTAATGACAAGACCTACCACCTGTGGGATACAACCGCTTACACAGACACCACCCACGCCATAAGGGTAAGGGTTAATGACTCTGTGAACAATACCGGCTACAGCGACATAAGGTTGGTTACTGTTGACAACGGAGGAGCGCCTGTAATCCTTCTTGAGCCGGCTTCCAGCGGCTACAAGTCCGGCAACGTTGACATCACAGTCAGCGGCCCGGGCACGACATTCAACGTTACCTTTAACGTCAGCAACTCAACCGGCTACTTCAACACCTCAGGCACTGAAAACGTCGTTACCCTTGACAACGTAAGCGGTGACGGATGGTCGGCAGTGTGGGCAACGGGAGGGTTTGCCGAGGACAGCATTTACACTATTACAGTCAGGGCTTACAGCGCCAGCAACGCCCTGCTGGGAACAGACACGGCAGTCAGCATTGAAGTTGATAACCTCATACCTGCAAACGTGACACGCATCAATATAACCGACTCTCCGACAGACCTTGACGGCAACCTGGTTATCAACTGGACATCAACATCAAGCGCTGACCTTGACCACTACAACCTGTACAGGTCACAGACAAGAGGCTTTAACATAAGCACTGGCTCATTGCTGAAGAGCGTGGCTGGCAACACCACAACAGACAATGTTCCGGCTGGAGTTTGGTTCTACAAAGTAACTGCTGTTGATAACGTCGGAAGGGAAAGCAATGCGAGCATAGAAGCTAACACGACCATCGACATCGTAGGCCCAACAGGCACCATGGACATCAATGCGACATACGCCAGGGACAACGACACAATAAAGTTCATTTACACGGGCTCGGCAACAGGCTTCACCGCAATCGTAAACGCATCTGAGATGCAAAAGCTGGACGCCAGGGTCCTGCACGGCTTCGAGACCTTGTGGGAGACTTCAAACAACAACAGCCTGAACATGACCCTGAACAGCACAACAACCAAGGCTGGCAGCTTCAGCAACCAGCTCAGGACTAACGAGTCAGGCGCCTTGGGCCAGAACATAACAGTTGACTTATCCGCAGGAGGTGCTGTTAACCTCAGCAGGTACAACAGGCTTCTGTTGTGGGTGCAGGCGAACACCACTGGCAGCCTGTTCAACCTCACGTTTGGCAAGGACAACTACACAGACTTCAACTTTACCATTACCGTAAACACTGCCAACGCCTGGGAGCAGAAGATAATTGACATATCAACCATACCTGTGCTTAACCGCAGTTCTGTAAGGTACCTGATGTTTAACGTAACAACCACCCAGCCGTTCAGGGCGTTGCTTGACGGCTTGGAAGCCAGCAACCAGATAAGCTTGGTCGACGACGGCACAGGAGGGGATGCTGTTGCGAACGACGCGAGTTACACTGGCGTTTACAACATAACATCTGATAACAACTTAACCGATGGAGCCAAGACAATCAGGGCTTTGATTGACGACGGCTCTGGCAACTTCCTCGCCCCTCAGGACACGATAACCCTTGACGGCACGCCGCCCAACGGCACTGTGCTGATAAACGAGGGCGACCTGTTCACCATTACGAGGACAGTGACGCTTAACCTTACGTTTGTTGACGCCACTTCAGGGGTTAAGGACTGCAGGTTCAGCAACACTGAGCCGTTGACTTCGAGTTATGAAAGCTGCCAGGTGCTCAAGGTATGGACCACCACGACCGGCGGGGGCACAAAGACAGTTTACTTTGAAGTGAGGGACCAGGCTGGCAACATAAACGTGAGCATAGACACGATAACCCTTGACGTGAGCGTCCCAGCAATGGCAATAACTTACCCGTTGCCAGGGGCAATTGTCAACGGCAGCATTAACGTCACTTTCACTGGGGCAGAAAGTACGCAGCCGCAGATAAGCTTTGACGGCGGCAACTGGACGAACACAACAGCATCCACTTATCATTTCTGGAACACCACAAACCTTTCAGAAGGCACCCATGGCATAAGGGTCAGGGACACCGATGCAGCTGGGAACATAGGTTACTCTGAGACGCTGCTGGTTACTGTTGACAACATTCCTGGAGTGGTTACGTTTGTGCAGCCTGGCAGCAGCCAGGTGCTCACCGGGAATGTGACAGTCATTGCTGTTGCTCCTGACAACACGGTCAACATGAGCTTCTGGATATTCAACACTACTTCAGGAAGGAGCGTTCAGGTTTACAACGACACGCTTGTTGCTGACGGCTGGAACTTCAGCCTCCAGACAGCGCAGTTTGAGGATGGCGCCTGGGACCTTTATGTAAATGCTACTGACAGCTTTGGCAGGATGTTTGACACTGCTTCTGTGCACGGCTTGAGGTTTGACAACAACGTGCCAACAGTGAGCTTGGCAACGCCCGCCAATGGCGCAACGGTAAGGGGCACTGTGATAATCAACGCGACAGCAAGCTCTGATGTCAAGCAGGTCATGTTTGAGTACAGCAACAACTCAGGCACTGACTGGCAGCCGATAGGGATTGACTTCAGCCCATCTGCAGGATGGACGTTTGCGTGGTATACCGTTGCACTGAACGACGCCTCAACTTACAGGGTCAAGGCCAACGCTACCGACTACGCGGGCCTTTCTGCAATTGGCCAGAACACTGCTGACTTCACCATTGACAACACCGCTCCGACCATAACCATAACCACTCCTGCGCCCGGAAGCTACGTTAACGGGACCACCACCATCAACTTTACCGGCAACGCTTCCCCAACTTCTGAGCTCAGCATTGACGGAGCATCATGGACTAACATTACGAACTCAACATCGTTTGCGTGGAACACCGCAGCTTACAACGACGGTACGCACACACTGCAGGTCAGGAATAACGACTCGGCTGGCAACACCGGCTTAAGCGGCACTGTAGCTGTGATTGTTGACAACACCAGGCCAACAGTCGTTATAATAAGCCCGCTAAGCAACACAACGATAAAGGGCAACGTTACAGTGCTGGTCTCGACCTATTTTGACACTGCAAGGCTTGACTTCTACGTTGACAACAACACAGGCTCTGGCTGGGTTTTGAGGAGGTCTGACACCAACAAGGCTGACGGCTGGGACTTCGCCTGGGACACAGCGCTTGATTGTGCCACAACAGGAGAGTGCACGGGCGTGAGGCTGAGGGTTAACTCGACAGACGCGGCTAATTTGACAAGCAACTTTACAGTAAGCGGGTTGGAGATAGACAATACAGCCCCAACAGTTACGCTGCTCTACCCACCCGACAGTGCAACGATTAGGGGAGTTATTATCGCCAGTGCTACCGGCAGCAATGACACGAGGCAGGTTGTGTTTGAGTACAGCCCTGACTCGGGCTCCACATGGTACACCATCGGCACTGACCCGAGCTCTGCCAGCGGCTGGAACATTACCTGGGACACGAGGCAGGTTGCTGATGCCGCAACTTATCGTGTCAGGGCAAACGCTACAGACAACGCAGGACTTTCAGCAGCTGTGCAGAACACTGCTGACTTTACCATTGACAATGTTGAGGCGGCAACGACAATAATTAGCCCGAAGGCCGGCACGGTTGTTTCAGGCAACTTTACTGTTACGGCCATTGCCCCTGACAGCACGTTCTATGTCCTGTTCAGGGTGTTTAACGGCTCTGGCAATTTCAGCTTTAACGGCAGCGGCAGTGCTGGTTTCACTAATGACAGCTCTCCTGCTGACGGCTGGTCTGCGAAGTGGAACACCACGGCATTCACTGATGGGCTGTACAACCTGTCAGCTGCTTCGTATGATGTTAATGGCAACTACATCAGCAACGGTACCGAGCTTGGCATCAGGGTTGACAACAACGCCCCAACTGCTCCAACGCTGAGCGCCCTGCCAACATTTGACACAGACGGCGTGGTTGTGCTGGAGTGGAGCAACGTTACAGCTTCAACCGCTGACGTGATTTATTACAACGTGTACCGCTCAACAAATGTAAGCTTTGCACTCTCAACAGCTACAAAGATTAAGAACGTCAGCAGTAACTTTAACACCACAACAGACTTCCCGGGCGTTAATGCCAAGTATTATTATAAGGTTACTGCTGTCGACAATGCGCTGTTTGAGTCTGCAGCGAGCAATGAGGCCAACACGACCGTTTCTGTTACAGCTGCTGGCGCGCTTGTGGGAACCTTATCTGTTAATGACACAATCGTGAAGGATGCCGACGCTGTTGTGTTTAGCTATTCGAGCAGCGCAACCGACCTCAACGTCACTATAAACACGACTGAGATGCAGCGGCTTGACAACTCCACCAGGGCCGACCTGAGGCTACAGGATGGTGGGGCGCCTCCAGACAGGGTAGCTGACGATGGAGTCTATGCAGCATTGTTCACGATTTCAACGGACAACAACCAGAGCGATGGTAACGTCCAGCTCAGGGCCATAGTTAACGACTCTGCCAACAACCAGTTCCTGCCCACGATCAACATTACCCTGGACAATGCAAGGCCTAATGCTTCGTTGCAGATAAACAACAACCTTGGCATTACCTCTTCAAGGGAGGTTACGCTGCAGGTCAGGTTTAACGACACCTTTGGCATCCAGAAGTGCAGGTTTGCAAATGAGGACAGGGACTTTGACGACTGGGAGGGCTGCACTTCAACAAAAGCTTGGAGGCTGTCTGCCACTGATGGGCTAAAGACTGTTGTTGTGCAGGTAGCCGATAACGCCGAGAACGTGAATGAGACCAACGACACAATAACGTTGACAACAGTAGCTGCTACAACAATAATTACGCCTAGAAGCTACAGCGTGGTGTCAGGCAACTTTACAGTAATTGCTGTTGCCCCGCCAACGACGGGCTTTGTGCTCTTCAGCGTGTTTAACGGCTCTGGCAATTTCAGCTTTAACGGCAGCGGCAGTGCTGGTTTCACTAATGACAGCACGCCTGCTGACGGCTGGTCCGCGAGGTGGAACACCACTGCGTTTAGCGACGGCCTGTACAACCTCTCGGCGGTTTCCTACGACGTTAACGGCAACTACATCAGCAACGGCACTGAGCTTGACATCCGCGTAGACAACAACGCCCCAGCAGCAGTAACCCTGACGGCATTGCCTGCCTACTTCAACAAGAACATAATTGCGCTGAACTGGAGCCCAAGCACGAGCTCTGACGTTGCCTGGTATAACGTGTACAGGTCGAACAACATCAGCTTTGTGCTGAGCAGTGGGGCATTGCTTAAGAACGTCAGCACTAACATCACTTTCGATGTTGTGCTTGACGGCCAGTGGTTCTACAAGGTAACGGCTGTTGATGCTTCCGGGAGGGAAAGCGCTGCGAGCAACGAAGTAAACGTTACAGTCGTAACCGGAGCTCCTCCGAGCGAGATTTTTGGCACACTCGCTGTTAATGATTCGATAGTCAACAATGGCAGCTCGCTGCTGTTTACGTTTGCAGGAAGCGCGACTAACCTTAACGTCACCATAAACCAGTCAGAGATGCAGAAGCTCGACAACACCTCAGGAGCACTGCAGCTCAACGACTCAGGCATTAATGGCGATTACCTCGTGGATGATGCAACTTACTCTGCAATTTACGCCATAAGCATGCTCAACAACGAGAGCGATGGAATGAAGCAGCTAATTGCCAGGGCTACTGACATTGCTGGCAACCTGTTCATGCCTGCTGTTAACATCACTCTGGACAACACAAGACCAAATGCAACGATAAGCATCTTCGGCATCAGCCCTGCCGGCTTTACCAATGTCAGCACCGAGTACACATTCAGCAGGGCAGTTACTTTGGTTATGGCGTTTAACGACACGGCAGGTAACACAGTGAGTGGCTCAGAAGGCGTTGACAGCTGCAGGTTTGCCAGCGAGAACCTAGTATTCAGTGGCTGGGAAGTATGCCAGACTGTTAAGGCTTGGTTGTTGTCTGACGGCAACGGCAACAAGACTGTGGTTGTGGAAGTTCGCGATGTGGCAGGCAATGTTAACAGGACCAATGACACGATATTCCTGAACACATCAGGAGCAGGCCTTGATGTCACTCCGCCAAACACCCCGACTGTTGTTGATGATGGCATGTACACCAACATTGATTCGTCATTGCATGCGAAGTGGAACTCAACAGACCATGAGAATGAGCTGCTGCACATCCCGCTTGAGTGGGAGTACAGGATTGCCTTTGACAATTTCACGAGGCGCATCAATGAGACGTGGCAGTATGCTGGAATGGCCACTGAGGCCACTGTTTACGGCATGAACCTGAGCGGCGGCACCAATTACACGTTTGAAGTCAGGGCCATTAACACCGCCGGTTTGAGGAGCGCTAACGGCACAAGTGACGGGATAATAGTTGACATCACCCCGCCTTCTGCCCCGGCTGTCAACAGCACTGCTGCCCAGAGCACCTGGAGTTCAAACAATGCGGTGTCGTTCAACTGGTCTTCAACAGATAGCATTTCTGGAGTTAGCTCATACAGCTACGTCCTTGACACCACTGCCACCACCATTCCGGATAACGTGCCCGAAGCTGAGAGTGACCATACGGCACTGGCCAGCAGCTCCAACGATGGCAAATCTACAATGCTGAAGTTCAACAGCACAGGCAACGCCTCTGCCGTGTTTGTTGAGGTCAAAGCCAATCTTTCAGCCAATGACGTTGTCAGGGTAACTGTGCAGCTGGCAGAGGCCTCTACAAGCTCGCCTGATGCCATGGGCTTCAGGGTCTACATCATTACGGCAGTTCCGACATCCTTCGCGATGAACGGCAGCAACGTCAGCCTGATTGCGGACACGAGCAGTGACATAAGCTTTGTGAGTTCAATTCTGGATGCTACAAGCTATACTGTTGAGATTCCTATGACTACTCCGGTAACGGGCTCGAGGTTCTTTGTTGCGGTTGCCGGTGATGCTGCTGATGACAACAACAGGCACAACCTGCTGCTTGCTGTTTCCAACAGCTCAATTGACAGCTCAACGCAGAGCTACCAGTGCGGCGAAGTTACCGGTGTATGCAGCAACACGACAGACACTGCCGAGTATGGCATAAAAGTGGACGTGCGTGACTTAAAGCAGGATGACATTTGGGACAGGGCTTACACTGTCGGCGATGGCAGGATGTACTTCCACGTCAAGGCAAAGGACAAGGCAGGCAACTTTGGCGACACGACAAACTATTCATTGCTGGTAGACACCTCACCGCCTTCCACTCCACAGATGAGTGAGCCTTCCAAATTCACCAACACGACCTCTGTCACATTTAACTGGACTCAGAGCAGGGATGCTGACTCAGGCGTTGACAACTACAGCCTCCAAGTGGATAATAATTCTGACTTCAGCAGCCGCGAGTTCTACGCCTGGGTCAACAACGTTACCAACTATACTGTAACAGGCTTGACTGCCGATGCAACATATTACGCCCGTGTTCACTCCAGAAACCTTGCTGGCGTCAACAGCAGCCTGAGCAGCTCAGTAAGCACTGTGATTGATACAACCGCTCCATCAATTACGTTCAGCAAGCCGAGCTCAACAGGCGTTGTTGCTTCACAGAATGTTGTGCTTGCCGTGAACACCAACGAGAAGGCCATATGCACCTACAACCTCAACAGTGCGCCTTACCTAAACTTTACCTACACCAATAGCACCTATCACGAGACAAGGGTAAGCGCCAACACGGGCTCGAACACCGTATTGGTTAAGTGCCACGATACCATCCTCAATGAGAACTCACCTGTTTCCACAACCTTTGATGTGAGCACGACCTCTACAGCATCATCCATAACTCTGCAGAGCCCGACAGTTTTCACTGGCGATGTCGTGCGAACCGATGTAATTGTGACAACCTCATCAAGCCAGAGGCTTGGCGAGCTCGGCACTGGCGCCTTCACGGTAAAGATTAACGGCGGGTCCATCCCGGCGTCTGTGTTTGACAACGGCGCTGGCAACTACACGCTTGTGTTTGACTCTCCTGCGACAAACGGAACTTACACAATGGGAGTTGATGTTGGCTCTGCCACAGCCACAGCAACCCTGACTGTCAGGGCTCTGCTGTTTACTGTGCAGTACGTGCAGTCCGGCATTAGCAGCAATTCAGGAGACAGGCTCATCTATTTCCTTGCAGGCAACTTCTCGCTTGGCCTTGCGACGGACAGCAGGAGCTTTGACAAGTCGTCAACGAGCTCTGCCCTTAACCTGACAAGCGATGCAAGGGCCGGTACCGCTTACATATTCGTGACGAGGCAGTCCGGCGGTGTTGAGAGGGTTGAGGGCCTGCTTAAGGAGAGGAAGTTCCTTGACTCCGCGAACCCGAGCTTTGGCTACGCCATTGACCAGGACACGTTTGTTGTCTTCACGGACCTTGAGTACGATGATATATCCCTTGCCGGGAACAAGACGCTTACAGCCGGCCGCTACAACCTCATCATAGAAAACAAGGGCTTTGACGCCACTTTGAACAAGACCAAGCTGGAAGTGAGGGTGCAGTGAGAATGGCAGGCATGTTTTGCAGCAAAAAAGGCCAGTTTTACATACTTATTGCGCTGCTGCTTATTTCGTATGCATTTGGCCTTACAAGGCAGGATGTTCCTATCAGGAAGTCAAAGGACGCTTTTCAGCTGCTTCATGAGGGCTACGTTACCGAGGGCTCTGCAATTATCAACAACGCAGTTTATGAGGATGCCAATGTTACGGCAAGGTTTTCGGCGTTTACAAATGATTATGTGGCGTTTGCCCGCTCAGCCGAGCCAGGCTTCAGGCTCGTATACCTGCTTAAGTATAAGGGCCAGCTTACTGTTGGCAACAGGCTTGATGATGCCTTGAACGTGTCTGTTGGCAGCACGTCATACCTTGTGGGGTCCGGCTCTGAAACGGCAGTTCCTGTGGCTGCCGCAAGCTTTAAGATTTCAGGCATCTCTTACGACTTTTCATTTTCGGATGAGGAAATCCAGCTGAAGGCAGTGTTCAGGTCATCTGATAAGCTTACAATCAGGGTGTTTGTGAAGAAGTAAAATAGTGGTGTCGCATGAAAACCAGGGCGAAAACCAGGCGTTTGGATTATTTGCAAAGCAGGGGCTGTAGCAGCAAGAAAGGAATCTCAGTGTGGATTTCGTGGGTGCTTCTGACTGCTTTTGTTGTGTTTATAGGCACGTTTGTGCTTCAGTGGAGCAAGAGCCATACTACTGAAGTAGTTGAGGACCTTACTGAAAAGGGCGAGATTTTGACGTTGTGCCAGGAAACCGGCATATCAATTGTAAGCTACTGCCAGAAACCGCAAACCTTAAATATCAACGTCACCAATAACAACAACCGCAAAGTCGACGGGCTGAAGGTGCGCGCATTTGACATTTACAACAACCCGCAGGGCGGCGAGAAGAACGTCAGCATTGTGCCTCAAAAGACCATGAGCATTGAGGTCGTGAAGCAGGGCGTGCTGAAGCGGGCTGAGGTCATGCCAATAATAGTTGTTGGCAAAAAGAGGGCAGTGTGCCAGAGCAGGAAGGTTACGGTTGAAAGCATTGATTTTTGCTGAAATAACGGCATAGTGGTTAATAGAAATAAGCAGATAGCGATTAAAAGAGGTGAATTGGTTGCGAAAGCAGAAGGTAGGCCGCTTGGGTGGAAGCTCGGGAGGTGCAAGTGCTGAAATGATCCTTTCGCTCGAGATTGAAAAATCGAAGCTGAACCGCGAAAAGAGCTTGCTGCTTCTGGACAAGTCGCTTCTGATGTATTTTGCGTTCCTGATAATAGGCGTTGTCGGCTTTGTGAACAAGTACCTTGACGTAAGATTCCTTAACGTCATGATTGCGCTCAGCTTTGGAGTGCTGGCCGTTGGCCTTGTGCCTTACATGCTTACGATGAGCAAGGAGGAGAAAAAGCTGAACGAGCTTATTGAAACGTACAAAAAGAACAAGAATTGGAATCGTTCCTGAGGTGGGTTGCGATGCGTAAAAGTGTTTTGGTTTATCTTCAAAAGGGCGGCAGCGGTAAGGGCAAGAGGGGCGTTTCTCCCTTGATTGCAACTGTCCTGCTTATTGCGTTTGCTGTGGCTCTTGGCGCTGTTGTCATGAACTGGGGAAGGAGCTTTGTCCAGCAGAACATCGATCAGACAGAGAAGGTCACCCAGACGAAGCTTGGCTGCAGCCTTAGGGTAAGCCTGAAGATTGCCGAGATTGACAGCACTCCCCAGCTATGCTACGGTGGCGGAGGCGAGGCGGGCTATCTTGAGATGAGGCTTAACAACGAGGATGAATCAAACGCAATCAAGGGGCTCAGCGTTTCTATTGGAGGTGAAAGGGGAATCTATAATAATGATACCATCAACACAACCATACCTGTTGGGCTGTCAGCTTACCTGAACATGAGTTACTCTTACACCACTTATGGCAAGATTAAGAACGTGAGGATTGTCCCAAGCATACTTATAGGCGGCGTAGTTACTCCTTGCGGCGGGAGTCCGCTTGAAAAAAGCGCTTCAGAGATACGCAACTGCTCCGCATGACCCCAAAGTCTTGCTATGCAAGACTGGGCCCAGTCAAGCTCTGCTTGACTTGGGTTTTTACGAAACCAAGTCGCTGTTGCGACTGGTCCCATCGCAAATCGGGATACGCCCGATTGCGCAGTCGGCTGCTGCCGACTTGCGCCATAGGCGATGTGGAAAGGTCAATCAAAAAACGACTGCCTCTTTACTACAGGTCAATCAATAAATGAAAATGCTGCTTAGTGCGAAAAGGGGCGCGCTTACCGGCAAGAAGGCTGTTGCGCTGATTCTTCTTGTAGTTGGTGTCATGCTGATGTTTTTCATAATAAGCCAGGGCGTAAGCATTTACAAGAGCTCCAGGGAGGGCACCGATGAGCGTACAGGAGCGGCAAGGTGCGTTGGCTACCTGTACACAATCAGCGGCATAACGGCTACCGATGAGGAGCTTCAGTTCACGTTCAGGAATGAGGGTTTCGAAAAAGCAGTCGTTCGCTGTGAGCATACCGGTTGGCTCGTCAATGGCTGTCAGGGTGCCTGTCAAGGTTGATGGCAACTTCAGCGTTTATCCTGACGGCTGCAATATTTTCCCGGCCAGGTGCGGCCTTGACGGCGAGTGCGCTTACCATTAAGCCACTAGACTTCTTTTAATTGCCTCTTTAAGGGTCCATAAGGGTCCAGTGCCCAAGGCAGCACCCGCCTTTTTTCACCCCTTCTTAATAACGACAAAATAGAAAGGTTTTTAAATGGCGGAATCGCCAGCAGAGCGTAAAATGGGCTTTGGCTTGTCTTTGAAACCTTTGTACGTTGGTTTAGCAGGGTTAGCTCTTGCTGCTTCTGTAGCTGCCGCTGTTGCTTGATATTAATAGAGAAAGCAGATTAGTCGTTACTTTGCGCTTAAGTTGAGTAGTTTGGTTAGGGCAGCGTCGAGGGCTTGTAAGAAGTGATCTTCGATTTCTCCTATTTTGCGCCTTATTCTCTTTTTGTCAATTGCCCTAAGCTGAAAGGTTAGTGCTACTGAGACTGCTGAGAGTCCGTTTTTCTTCGAAGGTTTAATCTCTATTGTGCTTAGGAACCTGAGTGCTTGAAGATTGGAAGTCAAAGGTACAGCGATTGCCACGTTCGCTTCAGTGTCTGCCAGAACTATCACGGGCCTTGTCCCTGTTTGTTCGTGGCCGTTTGTAGTTGGCAGTTCTACGAGCCAGACTTCTCCCTTTTTCATAGCGATTTTTCAAAGTTTATTAGGGCCTCGTCGCTTAAGAAGTCCCATTCCTTCATTTCTTTTTTAAGTTCAGCATATCTGCTTAGATTGTCCAGGTACAGCAGTATTGCTCTGTCTATCAAGGATTCCTTTTTCACGCCTAACAGGTCTGAAATCTTAACCAGCTTATCAGACAATCCTCTTGGTATTTCCACTTGCATGCGTTAGTGTTAAATGTCTGTTATATTTATAATTTGCTAATGGCACCAGCATATTCCATTTTCACCCCTTCTTAATAACGACAAAATAGAAAGGTTTTTAAATGGCGGAATCGCCAGCAGAGCGTAAAATGGGCTTTGGCTTGTCTTTGAAACCTTTGTACGTTGGTTTAGCAGGGTTAGCCCTTGCTGCTTCCATGGCTTGCGGCACCGGGGCAACGCCAACACCCCTGCCAACAAGCACGCCGAGGGCAACACCGACGCTTGAGGCGATAGCTACAGCAACTCCAACTAGGAGGCCTGAGCCGAGCCCGACTCCGACCTACTTTAATACAGCCACGCCTACTCCTGTTGCTGTGGCTACTCCTACGGCTACTGCTGCTCTGCCTACGTCCACTCCCTTTGCAACTTTTACGCCTGTGCCTCCGAAGCCCGAATGCCTGGGTTGCGAGGAAGCGTTCTCGATAATCTGGAATTTCGGCAGGCCTGTTGCTGAAGCAATCAGCCAGCAGCCCTGGTTCAAGGACGGCGTGAATGCTGAGGACGCTGTATTCATTAATTCCCTGAGGAATAAGTTTGGAGTGCCTGAGATTTATGACATAGTAGCTGCTCCGCAAAGCCACTTTGTGCACGGAAGCATTGATACGCTTCTTGGAAAGAGGAATATAGCTGTTTTGTACGTTCCTGAACAGTACATAGAAGGGCGAGGGCTGGTTTTAACAGACAAGAGAACTGCTGAAAACGTTCTTAGCTTTTACATGGCCGATAACCCCCTTCTTGAGAGTTATTTTGAAGCTTCTCCCTTTGCAAATTTTAACCCTCCTGACTCTCCTTCCAACATGTATACTATTTTCATAAATATAAAGAACCGGGCAAATGGTCCTGGCAACATAAACACGCTATCAAATAAAAGTATCTTTACACATGCGCACGAAGACGTTCACCGCTACGATCTTGGCGTTTCCTGGCTGAATGAGGGCTCTGCTACTTTCGTTGGCTTAAAAAATGTGGAAAAGCTAGCTGCTGAGAATCCTGACTGGTTCAGGGAGTTTAACGAAGTCCCTGGCGTTAGACAGTTAACTGTAAATGCCGTAAATGATTATTACGGTCAAGACAGTTTGCAAGTCAAACTACATAGCGCTGAACGATACATAAAGGGGCAAGGGTTAGTTCCTGTGCCGTGGCCAAACAACATTCCTCCTCCTGAGAGCGTACCTTTATATGAAATACCTATGGAAGAGATGCTTGATTATAAGGTTGGCGAAAACTCGCAAGGTCAGGTTGGCTTTGTATTCTTGGCGGATTTGGAACGCCTTTTAGGAGAAGATGCCATGAGAGAAGGTTACAGGGAACTTATCAGAGCAACTGATAAAAGGGGAAAACAGGGGCTTGTCACTGGTACACTGCCTACCAAGGATGCTTATGGCATCTTCAGGCACTATGCGCCTGCTGACAAGCTGCAGCCGTTTGACGAGCTCTGGAAGACAAGAGTCTTTGGAGCTGAAAGATTTGTACAGATACAAAAATAAAATAAAGCAATAACTTTATAAATAAAAAATTTTATTTCTTTTGGTTATGCCTTACCTTAATGATTTGATTAAGGCGCAGCTAAAAGGAGGTTATACGAAACAACAGATTAAGCAGTTTCTTGCCAGAAAAGGCTATCCTCCAACAGCTGTTGCTCAAGTTGATAAAGTAATATTATCCGATTTGCTTGGCAATAAAATTCCTAAAAAGTTCTCTTCTAAACCATTCATTTGGGCTATTTTGCTCATCGGAGCCGTATTTGTGGCATATTTAGCGGTGCCTTTCTTCTCAAAACAGCTTACTGAGAATATCATTAAAGAGCAGGAATCTGATAAAGAAATAACCGCCAGATTTAATAGTGATTTTTGTAATAGTTTGATACCTGAGAATATTAGTACCGTGCAGGTTAACGAATATGTTTCCACTTACCATATTAATGGCTCTAAAGGAAAAAATGTAAGGTGGGTTGCATCTGAGCGACCTCCAGCAGAATTCTCTTTATTTGAAGGTCCGCAAGTTTTCTTTGTTTACTCTGGTAATGAATTTGAAGGGTGTGGATATAGGCAAGAAATAGAAAATAAGGAAATCATAAATGAATTAAAAGATGAATTAGGTTTGCCTGATTCATGTAAAGGTAAACAGATGCACAGAAGTCAGGTTCCTTATGAATTTTATAATAGAATAAATCTATATTTAGTAGAATCAGAAGAAAAAATAATAAGATCAACTATATTTGCAATACCTAAATTCTTTTTACCTTCGTTTTTACGTGCCACAATCTGTTCATCAGGTTCCATCCCACACCCTTAACTATGCCTAAAGCTTTAGCTGGTTGTGTGTTCATTGATCCATTCGGTTACATATACCCATTTCCACTAAACAATAAAGAAACGGTCATACTAAAAAATCAATAACTTTATAAATAGAAAATTTTATTTCTTTTGGTTATGCCTTACCTTAATGATTGGATTAAGGCGCAGCTAAAAGGAGGTTATACGAAACAACAGATTAAGCAGTTTCTTGCCAGAAAAGGCTATACTCCAACAGCTGTTGCTCAAGTTGATAAAATAAAACCTTATATATTATCAAACAAAAAAATACCTAAAAATTTTTCTAAAATATTTTCAATAGGCAGGCTAGTGCAATTTATTCTAATAATAGGATTAGTAACATTATATCGGTATCGGAAACTAAATCAGTTGACTGTAGAATAGCAACAATCTACAGTTGTTTTTGCTAGTGAAATTCCATTGGAAGTGAAACATATGGTTGGAAAAGTTGTTCTAAAACATTTAAAGATACGGGTGTATAATCAATGAAGAGAATAATAATATCCTTAATAGCTTTTTCAATAGTTTTACTGACTATAATTTCGTTAACAATTTCGTCAACAGAAGCAGGACCGTTTTCCTGTGAAACAACTGGTTGTAGTATGTCCCAAGTTTGTACGGTTAATGAGGGTTGTTCCTCCTCCTCCCCTTCTCTGAGATGTGATGGTTGGAAAATGACATGTATCTCTACTAATTACAATGGTGACACTGGTACATGTAAAATCGCGTATAAATCTGCTAATGGGGACTGCTGCTCAGGTGCAGATTGCTCAGATTACGCTACTTGCGAGTCATGCACATATCAATGGGGTTGCTGGTGCGAAAGTGATTGTGGTGGGGTTTCTGCAAGCTGCGATGGCTATCTTCCCGGAAAGCAGTATTGCAACGCCGCCAATCAGCGTCAAGAATGCGATTCTAGCTGCGTATTGCAGAATCTGGCGTGTGAATCTGACTGCGGAGCATCCGCCTCATGCGATAGTGCTGGTGTGAGTCCTAGCTCATACACTACCCTTTGCGCCAGTGGCAATACGAAAACGCTAGACTATTGCGATAGCACCTGCCAGTACGGCGATAGTACGAGGTGCAACACTGGATATTGCGGTGCTCCTCCTGAGTGCAACAATTTAGAAGCAGGCAGTAGTAGCTGCACCACAGCAGGCGGGATTGCCGGAACTTGCAGTAACTCTTGCGTATGTAATCCTGTTTGTGTTAATAATGTAGATGGGGACAGTTATTTCACAGAAGGTGCCGAATGCGGCGCTGTTGACTGCGACGACGGCAACGCCAACATTTATCCCGGCTCTTGCCACGCTGATGCTATTACGTGGCCTTCGACTTGTGCTACTTCAACTACCGGCGGCTGCGGCTCTGGCACGTGCACTCGCGTTACAGATGGCGTTGTTTGCGGCACGCAGGACTGTGACCCGAATGATACAACGTGCAGGAATTACGATGACGTTAGCATTGCATGCAGTGGAGGGAGCTGTCCTGGTTCTGCACCATGCAACTCATACACTAACGCTCCGGTTACAACTGCGTGTGGTTCGGCAACGCTATTTTGTTCTCTAGGAGATAACCCGTATTGTTCTGGTGGTAATATCTGGGCTGATACAGACTACGATCCGTCGTGCACTCGCTATTGCGACGGCGGTGGAAGCTGCGAACCTTCTTGCGATCCTGGTTCCTGCGATACTGCCCTGTGGATTCCCTGTTATGACTCCTGCTCTGGCGAGGCAAGCCCGAGCCATTTGGTGCAGGACAGCGCTGTTAGTGATTATGAGCCTTGCAGTAGTCCTGCTACCAGTTGCCCGTCGCCTGCTGTTTCCAGCGACTCCTGTGGCGCAGGTAATGTGCTGACTGAGTGGTATTGCTTACCCATTGATGCTAACAGCGTTAACAAAGACTGTGATGATTACGATGCCGCATGCTCAGGGACTTGTGGCTCTGGGACTGACAGTTGCATCCAGATTGAATATGGCTGTTCGCCAGGAGGCGGGCAGGCATTCTGCTCTTTCGCCTTAAACGACTTGGACACCAGTTCTGGCTTGTGCAGCGGCTGTAGTGCTCAGGGCGCTGTTTGGAGTACTGGTGGTGAGGCTGCGGCGTTTGGGGAGTATGACACAGGCACTTCAACCGAGTGCTGCGGTGATGACTCGAATGAGAAATACCGCTCAACAGCGAAGGGAGGCAACACTTATTCTGCCTGCTGCAACTTGGCAACTGACTGCGTTGAGGTTGGTAACGCCTGTGTTCCTACTGGTACGCAGAGCGACGGGTTCATATGCACAAGTGGCCAGTGGTTTGATGGTGACCTAGAATCACCTCCGCCGCCAGCAAACTGTGATGCTGCGGTTGGTCCTGGAAACTGGGACCTTGGGGGGGAGGTTGTTGCTACTCCTTGTTGTGGTGATGATTCTGGTGAGAATGCTTGGTATAGGAAGTGCGCCTCAGGGGCTTGCGTTGATGTGCCAAGTGACAGGAAGTGCTGTGATGCGCCGACTGACTGCGTTTTTAATGGCCAGTGCTATTCTGATGTTAACAAGGCCATGTTCTTGGTGGAGTCGCCGACTTCGGATTGCAACGGCCTGAAAAATAAGGCTGCTTGTGAGAGTGGCAAGGCCAAGGAAGAGTGCATATGGCATGCTGCTTTGAACAGGTGTACTGTGAGCAAAGCAAGTGTGCAGGCTTTGGGTACTGGCAACCTTTCTGCTTACGCTGATGTTGATAATGATGGCACTGCTGAGGTCTGCGTTGCCAGCAGCCCTGGTGAGTGGCAGGAAACTGCAGGCACGGTAACTGGCACTGTCAGGAATGTAAGCACCGGTGACCAGTGTGTTGCCCAGTGCCCTGCCCCTTGTGTTTTGGGTTGTCCGGTTGGCGGAGCGGTTGTGAAGGTTCTGGGTACTGCCCTTTCGGCAACGACTGATGCTGCCGGGGCTTACACTGTTGCCAATGTTCCTTCAAGGACCCATGACTTGGTTGCTGCCAAGAGCGGTTATGAGGCCGGTACTGCTTATGGTGTTTTTGTCCCTGATGCGGCGACTGTCACGGTTGACTTTACTTTGGTGAGGGCTTTGGGTGGCTGTGAGGACGACTGTACTGCTGTTGGCTCGAACTTGTGCGATGCTACGTGCCATGGCAAGGGCCTGTGCTGGTTCTACAGCGACGCTACTAAGGCTGCCTGCGATGGCACTTTCGGCATTATTGAAATGCCTGGGGGCTTGATGAATGTTGACTGCTGCAAAGGCCAGCCGTACTCTCCAATCAAAGCGGATATTACTGTGCCTTCAAAGAACGTGATTGTGTCAAAGAAGCCTGTGCTTTACCACGGAAAATTCATAAACATGGTAATGGTTGTGTTTAACAGGTAACTTGCTGAGCCGAAGGTGAATGCCATTAGGAATAGTGAAAATAAAAAAGGCGCAATATGGGTTTCTGCCGTAATTTACGTTCTCGTAGGCATTATTGTGCTTACTGTCGTGATTGAGGCGGGCATTCCGTTTATTAAGAGCCTGCAGGAGAGGAGCAATGTCAACAGGGCCAGGAACACCTTCTCCTCGCTTGACCAGCAGATTCAGGACGTTGCGAAAGAAGGCCAGGGCTCCCAGCGCATAATTCCGCTTGAGGTTTCAGAAGGCTCGGTAAAGGTTGAGGACGGCAAGCTGCGCTGGAAGATTGAGACTGACTCAAAGGTGCTTGAGCCCAGGACAAGGATTGAGCTTGGCAATCTCGTTATTGCCTCTGACGTTGACGTCTCTGCATCAGACTTTACCGATTATCATGTGCTCCAGAACTCGAGGATTCTTGTGAACTTTACCCGTTATGGCAGCAAGGGCAACCATACGTCCATTAACACATCTTCCCTTATTAACTACGTCGAATTCAAGGACACGGGCTCAAAAACAACCGGTACTTTCACTTTTTTCATAAACCAGAATGCCAGCTCCACCAACGGCACCGGCTACACTGAGCTGCAGCAGACAGGCTCTGGATTCGCCAGTGCGACATTGAAGGCTTACGTCAACTCAACAGTTTACGAGTACGACCTTCTTCTTACGCTGGACAGCAAGGCAGATTTCCTGAGGGCCCAGATTGAGAATTTTAAGGTGAGGTAAGGTGTATGCCTATTTCTGTTGCGAATGTTGCGAATATCGTGAAAACGTTTAAATATTGTTGTGCATTCCTTTTTCCTGAACAACATGTTTTTTAAAAAGTCTGCAAGACCAAATGCTGCAGTATCATCCGCCGCCGCCAAATTGAGGCCAAAGTTTCCAGCCTTTCCAAGCTTGGGCAATGGCTTTGTTAGCTCATCTGCTCATGTTCTTCTGAGGCAGGCAATTGAGCTTCTTAGGAACCTCAGGCATGCCCTAAAGCCTAAGACGGTCTTTCTCCTTACCATTGCCCTCTTCGTTGTTATCGTTTTTGGCAGGAACATCAAGGATATCCTTCTCGTTGGGGTTCTGGCGTTCGTCGCTTCCTACTCAACAATTTACAAGCGCACAATCCACGTGCCCTCAGCTGTTGAGATGGTGACCTTTGGCACCGTGATAACCGGTGCAGCGTACGGCCCGCTCGCGGGGGTTCTGTTCGGTGTCTTTACCACGATTGCGTCCGAAATTATCAGCTCTGGTGTGGATGTTAATACGCTTTTTTATGCCATATCGAGGGGCATTGCCGGAGGGCTTGCCCAGATGATGATTGTGGGCTTTGGATGGGGCGTTGTAATGGCAGGCATGGCTGCCCTGGTAATCTTTCACGTTGTCTCTGATTTCATCTATGTTATCTCAGGCGGCATAGAAGCCGTGCCCAAGATAATTTACTTTATCATCGTCAACACCCTTTTCAACCTGCTGGTGTTCTCGTTCTTCGGCAACCTGCTGCTCGGCTTTGCAATGCTGTGAAAATCGCAATCTTTATATACGAGTTATACTTTTATTAAAAAAGTGATACTGGGTGATGAAAAATGGCGATCGCAACTGTAATAGCAAAGAAATGGGGCAATTCGATAGGTATCATAATCCCTAAGGAGATTGTTGAGAAAGAAGGCATAAAACTTGATAAGCCTGTACAGATAGAGGTCAAACCCGTTAAAAGCGTGTTAGCCGAGCTTTTTGGAACCCTTAAAACAAATAAGTCCACTGAACAAATCCTGAAGGAGTTTCGCAAGGACTTTGAAAGCAAATACATGTGACTCCACAGAGAATGTTTTGCCTCGACACTTATGCACTGGTAGAGATTGCCCGCGGCAATGAGAACTTCAAACCTTATTTTGAAGAGCCTTTTGTAGTTCCGGATGTCATCCTGGCAGAATTTTACGGCATCCAGCTCAGGGTTGATGGTGAGGCTACGGCAGATTACTGGTTTAACAAGCTGAAGGGTAGCTTGGCAGAAACGCCAATCGAACTCCTTATAAATGCCGTAAAATTTAGGTACCGCAACAAAGGCAAAAATCTTTCCTTCTTTGATGCCGTCGGATACGCTTTCGCGAAGAAAAACAATCTTCTCTTTGTGACCGGCGACAGCGGGTTTGAAGGCCTGCCTGGTGTCAGGTTTGTCAAGAAGTGATTTTAAATGTTGTTGCCAAAAAAATGCCCCATTGCCAACCTAAACCTTTAAATATTCCAGTATACGAATATCAACAAATACCTTTCCGGCGAGGGAAGGTAACGGGCAAAGCGAGATTAAGCATTATAGTGTACTGGACAGCTGGGTAGTTTAGCCAGTGAAAAGTGGTGAGTTAAGGAATGGCAATGGCTGAGGCGGTTTCTAAGGTTAGCCCTTATGCGGGTGGGATTGCCCTGTTGCAGCAGCCAGCTGCAGCATTACCTGAAGCCGGGCAGCCTGCACCGGCAGGCCAGGCAGCCATAACGATTGGTGAAAAGGGCGCTCCTGAGTTCTTCATTGATTTGAGGCCCAGGTTTGTGAAGCTTCCTGACATCAGCGAGAAGGAAAAGATTAACATCCGTTACCCGCTGCTGCCGCCTTATGCCTTTGCCCACATCTACTGGGACAATACTGCAAAGGAGCTTTTGTACTCTGTTGAGGAGGTGCTCCTTACCGATACGGAAAAGGAGCTTCTGAAGCTTATCCAGCTTGGCCTTGAGGAGATGATTAACATCAGCTACGCCTACGCCTCAAAGTCTGAGCTTATCATCAAGTACCTTGAGAAAAATGTCCAGTCTATCCTGGCTGAGCTTGGCGCAAAGGTCTCAAAGCAGTCTTACCTGAAGATAATGTATTATGTCTACAGGGACTTTGTCGGGCTTAATGAGATTGAGCCGATGATGCACGATTTCTACATTGAGGATGTTGAGTGCAACGGCAGTGAATCGCCTATCTACATTGTCCACAGGCGCTACCAGAACATGAGGACCAATGTGGTCTTCTCGGACATGAAGCGCCTTACTGACTTTGTTGAAAAGCTCGCGCAAAAGACAGGGCGCTACGTCAGCTTTGCCAAGCCGCTTCTGGACGGCACTTTGCCTGACGGGTCCAGGGTAAATGCCACTTACACCAGCGATGTAACCACCCATGGGCCTACCTTTACGATTAGGAAGTTTACAAAGGATCCGCTAACGCCTGTTCACCTGCTGGGCTACAAGACAGCGAGCCCTGAGATTTTCGGCTTCTTTTGGCTGGCTATTGAGCACAAGTTCAACATCATGGCTATTGGCGAGACCGCCTCTGGCAAGACAACACTTCTTAATTCAATCCTGCAGTTTGTTCCTCCTGAGGCGAGGATTGTTTCCATTGAGGATACTCGCGAATTGAACCTTGCCCATGATAACTGGATTCCTGCTGTGGCAAGGGTCGGATTCGGCATCCCTAACCTTCTTGGCAAGCAGTATGGCGAGATAAGCCTCTTCGACCTTTTGAGGGAGACGTTCAGGCAAAACCCTGATTATGTGGTTGTGGGCGAGGTCAGGGGCAAGGAAACCTACGTCCTGTTCCAGGGCATGGCGAGCGGGCATCCAAGTTTCAGCACTTTCCACGCTGCTTCTGTTGAAACCCTGGTAAGGAGGCTTGAGACTCCGCCGATTAACCTGCCTGCTTCCCTTGTTGACTCGCTTGACATTGTCTGCAGCGTTATCCACATCAAGGACCAGAGGAGGAATATGAGGAGGGTTAAGGATGTCAAGGAGATAATTGAGGTCAAGCAGCAGGTTGGCACTATTGATTCAAACACGCTTTTTGAGTGGAACCAGATTGAGGACAAGTTTGTTTACAACGGCAATTCCCATATCATGGCCATAATAAGCAAGAGGACAGGCATCACCATTAAGGAGCTTGAGGAGGAAATAAGGCGCCGTGGGCTGCTCCTGACGAAGATGCTTGAGCGCAACCTTACCCATTACAGGGACGTTACAAAGTATGTTAACGAGTATTATAAGGAACCTCAGTCTGTTTTGAAAGTTTTTGGCATAAAGTGAGTTTAAGTCTTAATTTAAAGCAAAATGGAAAAAGGGAAAACAGCTTCGGCTTCTGCAGCCCAGTCCAGGTCTCTGCTTAGGGAGCTGGCTGGCGTGGCTGATGGCATTTCAAAGACAAGTGCTCTGGCAGGGCTTTATGAGAAGTATGCAAACTCCGATTTAAGGAGCCAGGCTGAGCTTGAGGAAGCGCAGCGCGAGATGAAAGTCATAAAAAGCGAGATACTTTCTGAACTGATGCGTGCACGTGGCATTTTACAGAAATTGCAGAAAGAGCATGAGGCATAATGACGCATAAAAACGCGCAGCAGCTGCTTGGGGAGGTTGCCGAGTTTCTTAAGGAGCTTGAGGTTTATGCTGCGCAGAGGGATTCTTTTCTTGCTGACCTCAAAAGGGTTGATAGGGAGTACCAGGAGGGAAGGTATGGCTACCTTAGGTATGAGGAAAAGCAGAAGGCCCTGCTCAGGGGCCGAAGCAGGGAAGAGTGGGCAAGCTATTATGCTGCCTGCATTTACTCCCTGCTTAAGAAAGCCGAGTTCGTAGTTTCTCAGGTAATTGCCCTGGTTTATGATGACAGCTCTTTCAGCGCTCTGAGAGTGAGCGGCGCAGCCCAGCGTGCCGGAACAGTTTCAGCAGTTAAGGCACAAGCACAAATCGAGCGAACAGCATCGGCTGCTGCCGATGCTGTGATGCAGCCGGCTGCCGGAGCTAAGGCAGAATCAGGGGCGGCGAAGGTTGAGGTGTTTAACATTGACAATGAGATTGGCCGCCTTAAGAGGCTGCTTGCTTCAAGGAATGTGAGCCCTGAGCAGCTTGAGGAACTTGCCGGGGATGGCAGCAGGACTGAACGTGCAGCAAAGCTGGCGGAGACCGTTGGCAGGCTTAGGGCCAGCATTCCAAGGTTTGAAGATGTTGCAAAGGATATTGAGGATGCTGAGAGGAAGGCTGAAAAGCTGCGCTCAGAAAGGGCGCGCCTGGCGCTTAAGAAAAAGCGGCCTTTATCGCCTTTGGCTGCTAAATTAGCTGCTAAAATTTCTGCAACGGGCAAGTTCAGCTTACTGACGCCAATTTCGGCAGCCGTGAAAGCTGCGCTTAAGATGATCATTGATGTTCCTGTGACTGCTGCCAGGTCCTTGCAGGGCATTGCGAAACTGCTGCCTGGAAAGAAGGCGAAGGCAATGTTTGAGCCGGTTGCAGCCGCTGTTTCTAAGAAGCAGGCCAGGCAGATCGGGCTTCCTCAGGCTGCTCCCCAGAAGGAGAATGTTCTTTCTGCAGTTGGCCAGCTGCTTGGCCAGAAAAAGAAGAAAGGCATTTTTGTTGAGGAAATCGTTGAGATGGAAAAACGGGCCAAGGTTAGCGAGGCAGCTCCGCTGGCCGAGCGTAAGGAGCCGGCTGGCCTGGCATTCGGGTGGTTCTCTGGCAAGGGCATGCTTCGGGAAATAACTGAGAAGTTCAGGTCCAAGCAGGAGCCGATACTTGCCGAGAGGACTGCCATTCCCGTGCACATGAAGAAGCTTAAGGAGATGCGCCGGAAGATTTACGAGGAGGAGCGCCTGTCAGGCTTTGACACGACCTTGCTTGCCCAGGAGGCAAGGAGGATTAAGAAGATTCTTGAGGTTGAGAAGCCTGAGGTGTATCAGGGAAGCTCTGTCGGGCTGATTGCCAACCT
>JACPIH010000012.1 GCA_016188155.1 Candidatus Woesearchaeota archaeon
AGGCGACTTGGGTTCCTAAAAAGGTCACATGGGGCTTGAAAAGGTTAAGCAGGAAATACTGGAAAGGGCTCAGGCCGAAGCAGATAAGGCTATTGATGCTGCCCAAAGCGAAGCCAAGGCAGTAATGAAGTCTGCTGAGAAGCAGGTCGCCGGTTATGAACGCATGATGGAAGAGGACCTTGAGGCATTGTCGAATGCTGTAAAGCGCAAGGAAGTCGCATCTGCAGAGCTCGAGCTGAAAAAGCAGCTGCTTTCTGCGAAGAGCGAACTGATTGAGGGAGTTTTTAGAGATGCCAGGAAAAAGCTTGGCTCGCTCCCTGATAAGAAGCGCGAGAGCCACATTACAGCGCTGCTCGATGCTGCAAGGAAGGAAATGAATGTTTCCGTTGTCCAATGCAGCAGCAAGGACGCGAGGTTTGTTGAGGCAAGCGGCAGCGGCGATAGCAGGCTGAAGGTTGTGAAGAACGACGAGATGCTTGGCGGAATCATTGCTGAAAGCCCTGATGGCAGGCTCAGGGTTGATTACAGTTACGATATCCTGCTTGGGCAGGTAAAATCAAAGGTGCTTGGTGATGTTGCAAAAATCCTATTTGGGCAGTAAAGGAAGTGGTGCGAAGCTTGCGCTTGGCACTTATCCTTATACTTACGCCAGGGTTAGCGTGATGCGCTCGTTCCTGCTTAGGAAGGACGAGTACCACAAGCTTATGAAAATGAATGTTAACGAAATAATCGGCTATCTGCAGAATTCGCAGTACAGGAAGGAGATTGACGAGCTTGCTGGCCGGTACAGGGGCGTGGAGCTTATGGAGCTTGCCTTGAACAGGAACCTTGCAAACACCTGGGCGAAGCTGAAGAAAATCTCCCCTGCAAGCCTGAGGGTTCTCATATCAACCTACCTTTTAAGGGGTGATATCTGGAATGTTAAGACGCTGGTGAGGGCGAAGTACACGAAGCTCAGCCCTGAGCAGCTTCCTGCCATGCTGCTTCCTTCAGGTTTCCTGAATGAGAAGAAGCTTTCTGAGCTGATGAAGAAGGATTCAATCGAGGAAGTTCTGAAATCAATAGGCTTTATTGACCAAAGCTATTTCAGCCAGGCTCTTGAGCGGTTTAAGGAAACAAAGTCGGTTGCAGAGATTGAGAATGCCCTTGACAGGTTTTATTATTCTGTCATGGAAGAATTTTCAAGGCGCCTTCCTGACGAAGGCAGGCTTTTCAGGGAGTTCCTTGAGCTAGAGACTGAGGTCGCGGCAATAATGAATGTTTTGCGCCTCAAGAGGGCTAATACGCCTTCCAAGGATATTGAGAATTTTATCGTTACTCCAGTAAGAATCAGGGCGCTGGTAAAAAAAATGGTTAGCTCCCAGTCGGCTGCGGATGCTGCCAAGCTTCTTGAGTCAAGCAGGCTCAGGGCTTTTGTTGAGGCTGGCGTGAAGGAATTCATATCAACTGGCAGCCTGGTTGCCCTTGAGCTTGACCTGCTTGTGCAGCTGCTTAAGCGCTCGGCATTGCTCATACACCAGCACCCGCTCTCTGTTGATGTGATACTTGGTTACATGTTTGCCAAGGAGATTGAGGTCAGGAACCCTAAGCTCGTAATGAAGGCAAAGCAGCTCGGCATTGGCGAGGGCTTTGCAGAAAGGCAGATAGTGACTGTGTAGAGGACAGGATTATGGAACTTGCCGTGATTGGAAGGGAGGATTTTTGCCTGGGTTTCAGCCTTGCTGGCGTAAGGGGCATTTTTGAGACGGATAACCCTGCTGGTGCCATTAAAAAAGTAAGTGGCGATGCTGATGTCGGCGTGGTTGTTTTTGACGAGTCATTGTCTGGAAAGCTTGATGAGTTCGACAGGGCAAGGCTGGAGAACAGCGTAAGGCCTGTGTTTGTGATGCTCTCCCTCAAGGAAGAAAGCGATGCCCTCAGGAAGATGATAAAGAAATCTATTGGTGTGGAGCTGTGGTGATTTGAAATGGCCAAGACTGGGAAGATATTCAGGGTAGCTGGTCCTGTTGTTGTTGCCGAGCTGGAAGCGGGCATGTATGACGTTTGCAAGGTTGGCAAGGAGAGGCTTCTTGGTGAGGTCATCCAGATTAACGGAAATCATTGCACCATACAGGTTTACGAGGACACAACCGGCATCAAGCCAGGCGAGGGTGTTGAGAACACAGAGCAGCCTCTGGTTGTTGAGCTTGGCCCGGGCCTTTTGTCTTCAATTTACGATGGCATCCAGAGGCCTTTGCAGGTTTTAAGGAACATTACAGGCGACTTCATCACGAGGGGAGCAACTGCTCCGGGCATTGACCGCAAGAGGAAATGGGATTTCAAAGCGGCTGTTAAGCCTGGCGCTGCAGTTAAGGGCGGCGATGTTCTCGGCACAGTGAGGGAGAGCGAAACAATCATGCACAAGATTCTAGTTCCTCCAAGCGTCAGCGGAAAGGTAACAAGCATTGCCGACGGCAGCCATACTGTTACTGACACAATAGGCAGGCTTGACAACGGCACCGAGCTCAGGATGATGCAGCTTTGGCCTGTGAGGAAGCCGAGGCCTGTTAAAGAAAAAAGGCTGCCGGATGTTCCGCTCATTACAGGCCAGAGGATCTTTGACTCACTCTTCCCTTTAGCGAAGGGAGGGGTTGCCGCAATCCCGGGGCCTTTCGGGTCAGGAAAAACGGTCGCGCAGCAAAGCCTCGCGAAGTGGTGCGATGCTGACATTATAGTTTATGTTGGCTGCGGCGAGCGCGGTAATGAAATGACCGAGGTTCTTACAGAATTCCCTGAGCTTATTGACCCAAAAACCGGCAAGCCTCTTATGCAGCGAACCATTCTTATTGCTAACACGTCTAATATGCCTGTTGCTGCAAGGGAGGCCTCTGTTTACACAGGCATTACCATGGCAGAGTATTACCGCGATATGGGCTATAGCGTTGCTCTTATGGCTGATTCCACTTCAAGGTGGGCTGAGGCGATGAGGGAGATTTCGTCAAGGCTTGAGGAAATGCCTGGTGAGGAGGGCTATCCTGCCTATCTTTCAACAAGGCTCTCTGAGTTTTACGAAAGGGCCGGCAGGGTTACGACATTGTCAGGAACCGAAGGCTCTGTAAGCGTTATAGGCGCTGTCTCGCCTCCCGGCGGTGACTTCTCTGAGCCTGTTACGCAGAACACGCTCCGTGTAGTAAAGACGTTCTGGGCCCTGGACGCCAAGCTCTCCCAGAGGAGGCATTTCCCATCAATAAACTGGCTGACCTCATACTCGCTTTATTTTGAGCCCCTTGCCGGATGGTATGAGGAGAATGTTGCTCCTGACTGGGTGGAGCACGTCAGCAGGGCAAGATTCATCTTGCAGGAAGAGGACAAGCTGCTTGAGATAGTTCAGCTTGTCGGCTCAGATGCCTTGCCTGAGAGGGAGCAGGTTACTTTGCTTGTTGCGAGGATGTTCAGGGAGTTCCTGCTCCAGCAGAACGCCTTCCATCCTGTCGACACATACAGCGAACTGAAGAAAACATACCTGATAATGAAGACAATACTTCACTTCGCCGACCTTGCGAAGATTGCCCTTGACTCGGGGATGAGGGCTCAGCGGGTTGTTGCGATTAAGGCAAAAGACAGGATTGCCGAGGTTAAGTTCGAGAAGGACTACGAGAAGCTGCTTGGTGACATCAACAAGGATTTGGAGAAGGAATTTTCAGGATTAAAGTGAGTGGTGATTGGCAATGAAAGAATACAAGACCATTACAAGGGTTGCGGGCCCTTTGATTTTTGTTGAGAAGACAGACCCTGTTGGGTATGGTGAGCTTGTGAAGATAACAATGCCAAATGGCGATGTGAAGAGCGGCCAGGTTCTCGATACAAGCGAGAACATGGTTGTCGTGCAGGTTTTTGAGGGCACTTCCGGCATCGACCTTAACTCAATGGTCAAGTTCCTTGGCGAGACCATCAAGCTGCCTGTTTCTGATGAGCTTCTTGGCAGGATTTTAAATGGCGCGGGCAAGCCCATTGATGGCGGCCCGGAGGTCGTGCCTGAAGAGCTCATGGAAATCACAGGCGCTGCCATTAATCCTTATGCCAGGGCTAACCCTTCTGATTTTATCCAGACAGGAATCTCAACCATTGACGGGACAAACACACTTGTCAGGGGCCAGAAGCTTCCGCTTTTTTCAGGCTCAGGCCTGCCACATAATGAAATAGCGCTGCAGATTGCGCGGCAGGCGAAAGTTCGCGGCAGTAATGAGGGCTTTGCCATTGTTTTCGCTGCAATGGGCATCACGAATGAGGAATCGCAAAGGTTCATTACGGAGTTTGAGGAAACCGGAGCTTTGAAGAGGGCTGTTGTTTTCCTCAACCTCGCTGATGACCCTGCTGTTGAGCGCCTGATTACGCCGAGGATGGCCCTCACGGCAGCTGAGTACCTTGCTTTTAGGAAGGGGATGCACGTCCTTGTCATCCTGACTGACATGACTAATTATTGCGAGTCACTTAGGGAGATTGGCGCTGCGCGCTCTGAAATCCCCGGAAGGAGAGGCTACCCAGGTTATATGTACACTGACCTCGCCATGCTTTATGAAAGGGCTGGCATGATTAAGGGGAAAAAAGGCAGCATAACCCAGCTGCCAATCCTGACCATGGTTGGCGATGACATCACCCATCCAATCCCAGACCTTACAGGCTACATCACAGAGGGCCAGATTGTTATCAGCAGGGAGCTTCACAGCCGCAACATTTACCCTCCGGTTGACGTCTTGCCTTCGCTGAGCAGGCTTATGAACCTGGGCATAGGCAAGGGGAAAACAAGAGAGGATCACAAGCAGGTTTCTGACCAGCTTTACGCTTTTTATGCCGAGGGAAAGGACCTCCGCGGCCTGGTTGCCATAGTTGGCGAGGAGTCTTTGTCAGAGAGGGAGCGCCGCATACTGAAGTTCGCAGCTGACTTTGAGGCAAAGTTCGTGAAGCAGGCCAAGAGCGAGGACCGTGACATTGAAAGGACCCTTGAGATTGGCTGGCGGCTTCTTTCGGAGTTGCCAGAGAACGAGCTCACGAGGATAAGCCCTGAGTTGAGGAAGCAGCACTATGGCAAGCATTAACGTCAAGCCAACAAGGTCTGAACTTTTGCTCCTTAAGAAAAAGATAAAGCTTGCCCGCACAGGCTACAACCTTCTGAAAAAGAAGCGGGACGGCCTGATTCTTGAATTTTTCAACATCCTAAAGCAGGCAAAGGACGTGAGGAAGGGGCTTGTTGCCTTTTATGCTGCAGCTCTCCAGAAGATAAACATTGCGAGGGCCATTGATGGGGACCTGGCAATAAAGTCAATCTCCCTTGCGCTGAAGAGCTTGCCTGTTGTTGAGGTTGCGACTAAAAACATCATGGGCGTTAAGGTTCCGAAGATTGGCTTTCCTGAGTTCAAGAAGAGCATCTTTGAGAGGGGCTACGGCATAACATCTGCAACTTCCAAGATTGACGAGGCTGCAATGGCTTACGAAATTGTCGTTGAGAAGGTGGTTGCGGCAGCAGAGGTCGAGCTTACACTTAAGAAGCTGCTGAAGGAAATCGAGAGGACAAAAAGGAAAGTCAACGCCCTTGAGCTTTTGACCATTCCCAAGTTTGAGCAGGCAGCCAGGTACATCCGCCTCAGGCTGGAAGAGATGGAAAGGGAGAACTTCTCAAGGCTGAAGAGGATGAAGACGATTAAGGTGTGAGGCTTGAGGGCAATCTTTTTATACTAAGCATTTTTCTTTATGATGCATGGCCGATGACCGCATCAGCATGCCCGCTTCGCAAGGCGGCCTGGTAAGGTATTATAACGAGTACAAGAGCAAAATCAGGGTAAAGCCAATCCATGTTGTTGCCTTCGCGGTAGCTGTTATTGTTCTTGAGGTTCTGTTCAGGATTCTGTGAGCAGTAACATTTAATAACATCTATCCTCATCTTCTTGCAGTATGTTTCCGGGCATGGACAAGAGGGCTGTGGAAGCTGCGATGCGCAAGATGGGCGTGCAGCAGCTGAACGTTGATGCTGAAGAAGTTATTATCCGGCTTAAAGGCAACGGCAAAGAAATAGTCATAGCTAATCCGTCAGTCACGAAAGTCAGCATGATGGGCCAGGAGACATTCCAGGTTGCCGGGGAGTTCAGCGAGCGGCCACAGCAATCGCAGCAACAGCAGCAATTATTCAGCGATGAGGATGTCAAGACAGTTGTTGCACAGGCGGATGTTTCAGATGCTGAGGCAAAGGCAGCCCTTGCAAAGGTTAATGGCGACCTGGCCGCAGCGATATTGTTCCTTAATGATAAAAGGTAAAAAAGAGGCAGTACGGCTGTTGCCATTTGAACCGCAGTGGGTAACGTTTATATAATTAACTCACTATACCAATTGCATGGAAAGGTTCCATGAGGAGCTTTCGGAGGGCAGGCGGCGGTTGCATACGGCAGACCACCTGCTTTCAATCACTTACCCTTTGGTCAGGGATAATCGGTTATTGCTGACTGCTGTTGACAACCTTCACGTTGCCGCCAGGAATCTGATGGCTTCGCTGCTTCATTATGAGGAGGCTTTTAAGAGGGTTCCTCACTTCAGGGATGAGCACGATTCAATGCTTTACTGGTTCAGGTCAAGGTGCATGCCCAATTACAAGCTCGGCAGTGATTACGGTGTCGTCATTGACGAGCTTAATTCGCTTGTCAACGAGCATAAGGCGAGCGCTGTGGAGTTTTCGAGAAAGGACAGCTTCGTCATTTGTTCTGACACTTACAGCATTAAAAAAGTCACGCTCGCCCAGCTTAAGTCTTACGCGGGCATTTTAAAGAGAATGCTTATGGATGTTGAAGGAGTGGTGTCAAGGTATGAAGGTATTTTTGGAAGAGGCCAGGGAAGAGCTAAAGCGCGCTGACCACATCATTTATGTCAGCCTGAAGTACACCAGGACAGTGGATGTAATCAAGAACCTTATCGAGAGGCTGATAAGCTGCCTCGATTTTGTCATTGAGAAGCTTCTCGACAGCGCCGTGGAGAAGAAGCTCATTGCCGAGAAGCCCGTCAACCTTGGTTTGAAGTGCAACGCTGTGAAAAAGGCTTATGGCGAAATGTTTGCCGAGATTGTGGCGTTATACGTTCAGCTCAGGAAAATTGGCCGGGCTGAGTACAAGAAGAGCAGCGAGTACAGAAGGCATGTTACGATGACTGCAACAACAGATGAGGGAACTTTCATGATAGACATTGACAAGTCAAAGGAGCTTTACTTCAAGGTCAGGCAGTATGTTGAGGATGTCGAGAAGTTCCTGGGAGGCGGGGAAGAGGAGGAATCATAAATCGTTTTTGGATTGAACCTTTTCCACGAAAAGGGTCAAAAGAGGTGCAGTAGTTTTGGCAAAAAAGAGGTCTAAGAGAAAGTCTGGTGTAAAAGGCAAGGGGCGCAAAGTGGCAACAGCTGCTGCCAGGAAGATAAGAAAAAAGAAGGGTGGCGGCCGCAGGAAAATAAAATCGGCAGGTGTTGTTAAGAAGCCTGTTTTGCTTGCCGCTGTTGACTCAAAATCGCACATTACCGGCAGGGGCTCCGGACTTGTCCTTTACTGGCTCACACTGCTTGTCCTGGTCATCCTTAACATGTTTTCAGCTGTAGCTGTTGCTGTCCTTCAGCTTGCCCTCTCAGACAATAAGCTTCTGTTCATAGTTGCCACCATTGGGTTCTTCTTTGGCTACGTTACAAACAGGCTTGTCAACCACGTTGATAACCTTGAGCTGAAGCACCATTTCTTCGCAAGGCTGCTGGTCCCTGCCGCGGCCATCCTGAACCTTTTGGCAGTTAGTGCTGCCGCAAACGCTTTGGCACTCTCCTTGCAAATCCAGCCAGTTCATAGCCCAGTCACAATAGCTGCGGCTTACGGCATTGCCTTTGCTGTGCCATCGGTCTTTGCCCTTTCAAGGGCTGCGGTGGCGTACTCCACATACGCTAAGGGCGGAAGAAATGGGGCTAAACACTGAGGGCCAACGTTAAAGAAATCTGCCTATTGTTTTTATTTTTGCGATTATCGTTTTAAAAAGAACATAACCAGAAGTATGCCTATTACCGCAGGTAGCACAATAATTACGAGTATCATGATTAGGCGCTTTTTGTCCATTCGAACATCACTGCTTTTCTGCGGGAACCATCGTTTGAAAAATCCAAATTTTGAGGTCAGCCACCAGATGAAGCCAAAAAATATCACATTATAAATGATAACCCAAAGAGTGGTGATAGGGTGTTGCGTTACTAAGTAACGGTACTTGTTAAAGTCATTTGCAACGGCAACAAATAAAGCCAAAAGAAGTAATCCTACAAAAGTCAGAACGACAGCAGTCTTAACTTTCATAATCATTCTATCGTACTGGCCGGTATAAAAACCTTTCTGAGAAATTTTCACCAGAACCCAAAACCATAATCTTTATAAACAACCTGCGGATTCTCGACTACAGCCTGAAAAGGAACCTTTTCAGTACGGCCTGTCCTGAGCTGTTCGTTTTTGGCAGCAGCGCTTTTGATCAACCTTTTCCTAAAAGGTTGTGCTGTTGTGGAAATGGAATGCAAAAATTGTTTTTTGCTCGGATTTGCATACTGGAATTCTTTTCTTGGCTTCGTTTTTGTGGAATTGTAGAAAATTGTGAAGTGAAATGGCAAAAGCAGGACATCCAAGGCATGGAAGCTTGCAGTTTTGGCCTCGCAAGAGGGCTGCGCGCATTTATCCCAGGGTCAGGAATCATGTTGTGCCTGAGGAAGGCAAATTGTCCAGCTTTGCCGGTTACAAGGCAGGCATGACTCACCTGATGGTTGTTGACAACAGGCCAAACTCGATGACCAAGGGCGAGGTTGTCGCTTTTCCTGCAACAATCATCGAGTGCCCGCCTTTGAAGGTTGCTTCTGTTCGTCTTTATTCTGATTCTACTAATGGCTTAAGGGTTGCGAAGGAAATCTTTGGCAAAGTTGACAAGGAGCTTGGCAAAAAAATCGTGCTTCCAAAGAAAGAGCCTGCGGCATCTGCTGAAGGTCCTGACCTGGGCCAGGTTGTTGACGTAAGGGTTAATGTTTACACACAGCCGAAGCTTGCCGGTGTTAGCAAGAGGAAACCTGAGTTTTTTGAGCTTGCCGTAGGCGGGAAGACAATTTCTGAAAGGTTTGCCTTGGCACAGCAGCTTCTTGGAAAGGAAGTTCCTATTAAGGATGTTTTGAAGGAGGGCCAGCAGGTTGATGTTTTTGGCGCTACAGTGGGCAAGGGCTTTCAGGGCCCTGTCAAAAGGTTTGGCGTTACGTTAAGGCATCACAAGTCCGAAAAGACAAAGAGGGGGCCGGGCAGCCTGGGCGGCTGGAGCGCCCCAAGAATGTCAACAGTAGCTCACGCTGGTCAGATGGGCGTTCATAACCGCCTTGAGAGGAACAGGTGGATTCTGAAGCTTTCAGAAAATCCGGCTGAGCTTTCAATGTCCGGCGGCATAATCCATTATGGCAGGCTGAAATCGCATTTTATTGTTGTGAAGGGCTCGGTGCAGGGCGAGCCGAAAAGGCTTTTGAGGCTTATTCCATCCAGGAAGCCAAGCACCGCGCTTCCGGCGCAGGCCCCGACAATTGATTACGCAAGTGTTGTTTCAAAGCAGGGAAAATAATTTTGGATGATTGAAATGAAAGTTAATGTTGTTGATGCTGAGAAGGGAACTGTGGGGCAGGTTGAGCTTCCACAGCAGTTCGCTGAAGAGTTCCATCCTGACCTGATAGCAAGGGCTGTTTTGTCTGTTGAGAGCAAGGAGAGGCAGCCTTACGGTTCTGACCCTGAATCAGGCAAGCGCTACTCTGCAAAGCTTTCCAGAAGAAGAAGGAATTACAAGGGCTCGTATGGCCACGGCATTTCAAGGGTTCCAAGGAAGACGATGAGCCGTTCAGGAACAAGGTTCAACTGGCAGGGTGCATTAGCTCCTGGAACAGTCGGTGGAAGGCAGGCCCATCCTCCAAAGGCTGAGAAAATCTGGGCTAAGAAGATTAACAAGCGTGAGAATAGGAAGGCTATAAGGTCTGCGCTTGCGGCAACAATGGTTCCCTCCATAGTTGGCAGCCGGGGCCATGTTGTTCCAAAGGGTTACCCGTTTATTGCAGCAGCAAATCTTGAGGGCATTACAAAGACAAAAACAGTTGTTGATGCTTTGGGCAAGTTCGGCTTTGGCGCTGAGTTAGCCCGTGTTTCAGGCAGGACAGTTAGGGCTGGCAAGGGCAAGATGCGCGGCAGAAGGTACAGGGTGAAGCGTGGGCCTTTGATTGTCATATCAAAGGAAGGTTCAGGCATAGTGAAGGCCGCGAGAAACATCATGGGTGTTGAGGTGGCTGTTGTCAACAGGCTGAACGCGAGTTTGCTGGCGCCTGGAACTGCTCCTGGCAGGCTTACTCTTTTCACAGAGTCAGCAATCGAAAGATTGAACAAGGAGAGGCTTTTCGCCTGATTTTGGTGTTGTGAAATGGATGCTCAAGATGTCATCAAGTACCCGGTAAGCACGGAAAGGACATTGAGGACCATGGAAGCAGAGAACAAGCTGCTTTTTGTGGTTGACAGGAAGGCAACGAAGGCGGACGTGAAGAAGGCTGTCGAGTCATTGTTCAAGGTCAAGGTTGTGGATGTTAACACTTACATAATGCTTGGGAAGAAGAAGGCTTATGTGAAGCTAAGCAAAGACAACCCTGCCATTGATATTGCAACGCAATTGGGGATGATGTGACCTTTTTACCGAAAAAGGTCAATCAAAAAACGAAAAGGTCAATTAAAAACGTGATGATGAGTGGGAAAGAACCTGATTCAGCAGAGAAGGGGAAAGGGAACGATTAGGTTCAGGGCTCCTAGCTTCAGGTACATCGGCGAGGCCAGGCACAGGAGTTTCACAGAAGCCGAGAGGAACGCTAAAGTTACAGGCACAATTGTTTCAATTGAGCACAGCTCAGGCCACTATGCTCCCATAGCCCGGGTTAGGTATGATGATAATCAGGAGTCGCTCATGATTGCGCCTGAGGGCGTTAAGGTTGGTGATGAGCTTGAGTCAGGTTTTGCGGCAGGCGTTGCAAGCGGCAATACGCTTCCTCTTTTGCAGATTCCTGAAGGCACGCTCGTTTTCAACATTGAAAGCTCCCCTGGGGACGGCGGGAAGTTTGTGAGAACCACTGGCTTGTCTGCCAAGGTTGTTGAGAGGTCTGAGAAGGACGTGACGGTTTTGCTGCCGTCTAAGAAGCAGCACACCTTTAACCTTTGGTGTAGAGCTACAGTCGGGCTTGTTGCTGGCGCTGGCAGGACAGAGAAGCCCCTGCTCAGGGCCGGCACTAACATGTTCAAGAAGATGGCCAGGAACAAGTTCTGGCCTCAGGTCAAGGGCCAGTCTATGAACGCTGTCGCCCACCCTCATGGCGGCTCCCGCTCCTCAAAGAAGAACAAGCCGACCATTGCGAAGAGGTTTGCGTCGTCTGGCGGGAATGTTGGCCACTTGAGGCCAAGACGGACTGGAAGAAGAAAGTTGTAAGGTGTGGTGAGGAATGGCAAGGAAAGAATTTGTTTTTCACGGGAAGGTCATGGATGAGCTCAAAAATATGAGCTTGAAAGAGTTTGCCCTCCTTTTGCCCTCGAGGCAAAGGAGGACTTTGCTTAAGGGGCTGAGCGACCTGAACAAGAAGCTGCTTGAGGACATTAAAACCAGCAACAATGTCAGGACGCACTGCAGGGACGTCATCATACTTCCGGAG
>JACPIH010000013.1 GCA_016188155.1 Candidatus Woesearchaeota archaeon
GCCTTTGTTAAATGCTACTCTGATGAAGCTGCAGAAAAGGGAGTGGGTAAGGTAAGAGAAATAATCGGTGAAGCCCAGAAAGGCAGCAATACCTTGGTTTCCTCTGTAATAATGGTTGGCGAGGTGGTCTCTGCCCTTGATAAGTGGGTCAGGAAGAAGCTGTTGACAACGGAGCGATTTGATGAAGCGCTTAGTGAATTTTCAAAGGATGTTAAATTGTTGGTAGAGCATAATTCACTTCTTCTTGAGGATGTAACGTCAGTTAATATTACTTTCATAGTTGACTACGTAGTTAAGCACCACTTACCTGTAAATGATGCCATTCATCTTTACACCGCACTTGTTAATAAGGATAAAATTGATGCATTTATGTCTTCTGATAAAAACCTCAACACTGCCGCAAAAGCAGAAGGCCTAACCGTCCTAAACCCAGAAGATTAGCTAAGCCAGGTCCCTGTGCGTCTCGTACATGAAGGCAGCGTGAGGGTTGCGCTTTTTGAGTTCTTTCACAATGTGCCTGGCTATGTCTTTCGAGGCAATTTCCTTCTTGGCGTGCACAAGCTTAGTGACGCTTTTTGCAACAGAGCTTGATATGCGCTCGCATTCCCTCTCGTTCATCAGCACAACATAACAGGCAGCATAAGCAGAACCGTAAACTTTCCTTTCGTCATAGCCCTCACAAACATTGCTGCCGCGCTTGACAATGCAGTGCACGCTTTCCTTATGGCCGTGGCCGCGCTTCCCGGCTTTTGCCGCGCTTGCCCTAATCTTTGCCCTGTAAATTGCCATCTTCACCATTCAAATCACCCCAGGTTTACCGTGCCGTTGGCTATAAGCATGAGCAGCCAGCCCATGGCCACTAGCGTAAGCCCAATCAGCAGCCTCATTGTGCCCCTGCCTTCCTGCTTCCACTTCTTAACAGCGTGCAGCCTGGTGCCGGCAGCCACCATGAACAGTATGACGATGAGCGGCGCAACAAAGATTACGTTGTAAAGCACCAGCATAAGGAACGCCGTGAAGTCGAAGTACTGCGAAAGAAGGGTTATGATAGCAAGGTAAGGAGCGCCTGTGCACGGAAGCTCAACAGCTGCCACAAAAGCGCCGAGCAGAATTATCCCGGGCACTGTCACCTTTGAAGCCTAGTTGTGCAGCTTCTTGGCAAAAAATCCGGGAATTGTGAGCGAAAACCACCTTCCGTACCAGAAGTAGTCCTTTATCTCAAAAAGGCCAGCAATGATTATCAGGACGCCAACTGCAATGGCGATGTATTCGCTCAGGTACAATGGCAGCCCTGAAAGGAAATACATCAGCCCAAGCCCTGCAAGCAGGTAAGTAGCGAAGACAGCAAAGACGTACAAGCTTCCAAGCAGAAGCATCTTTCTCGTTGACTGGTGCGTTGCCAGCAGAACCGAGACCATCAAAATAAGAACGCCAATGGCGCACGGATTAATGGAATCAATTGCTGCCGCGCCCACCACCGTTGCCAAGGCGGGAAGATAAGCCTCAACCGCCATGACCACCACCCACAGCAACGCTGCCGCCAACGCCAGCGAATACTTCTGCATTATCCGCGCCAGCAACCTTCAAAATGCCCCACGCGCCCCTGTCAATCCTCGCCAATGCATGGTCAACGAGCACGAAACTGCCCGGCACTTCCAGCCTGAAATCAGTAATCGTGGCACCGCCTGCAGGAACAATAGTGGACTGGACGTTATGCAGCAGAGCCGAGGTTGCCGCCTCAGGATAGACTGTGTCGAAAATCTCACCAATGACGTGGAACGATGAAATCCTGGCAACACCGCCGTTGCCCATGTAAACGCGCACTGTTTCGCCAACATTCGCTGTCAGGGGTTTGTCAGCAAGTGCTTTGACCCTGCCATTAAACAGCACGTACTCCGGCTGCTCATCCAGCATCTTCTGGGCATCAAACACCTGCAGCCCCTTCATGCCAATTGGCTGGGTAGTGTAAAGCTCACCCTGCATAACGTAAAACTCCCGGTCAACACTGGGCAGGCCGCCCTTCGGCTCAACCAGGATAAGCCCGTACATGCCGTGAGCCACGTGCATGGGAACATCAGGGGTAGCACAATGGTATACGTACAGGCCTGGATTAAGTGCCTTGAATCTGATGGTCTTGCTCTTGCCCGGCTCCACTTGGGTCAGCACAGCGCCGCCACCAGGGCCAGTAACAGCATGCAGGTCAATGGAGTGGTTATGCGTGCTGGAAGGGTCATTGTAAAGGGTAAGCTCCACAACATCGCCCTCCCTCACTCTCAGAAACGGGCCAGGCACGGTTTCATTAAAAGTCCAGTAGACGTAAGTTATGCCGGGAGCAATCTCGGAAATTACCTCTTTTGAAACAAGTGTGATTTTTACAGTTGCAGGGAAGTCTCTGCCAAGTGGCAGAGGCACATCGGCAGCTGCTCTAGCAATGTCAGTAACTGTAGTCATGCTTGAAAGTTTGTATTGGTGCAGGTGCGGCGCTTCGCCAGGGCCGAAAGTGGTAAGGTGACCAAACATAACATTGCTGTCCTTCTGCTCATCAGGTGAGCCGAGAGCATCCTCAGCGCCGTGTTCAGCATGCTCAGCCCCTTCAGCCTCTACATGGCCTGTCTTAAGTGCAACCTCATAACTTCCACACATCCGCTCAGTCTTATCTTTGATTTCCGGAGCAAACTCTAACATGATGCAGTCCCCCGGAGGCACATTGCCGTAAGGGGAAGGCACATAATCCTCGTAGTGGTCAAGCTTCTCCTGAACAGCCTTTCCGCCAACAGTCTTCCACAAAAACACCTGCAGCATCCCCTCAGCAGCCCCTTCGCCATCCTTGCAGGCATCGCCATCCTTCATCGTAATCATGCTTTGAGGCGTTGGGAAGGTAAGAATGCCGTGGTCAAGCTCGCCGCCAACGCTCCTGAAGAAGCTCTGCAAGCTCACATCCCCATAATCCACAACCACCCCTTCAATGTGTATCCTGTTGTCACCATGCTCATGCAGCACTGACGAGCCAACGCGGTTGGAAAAGCCCTCAGGGTCAACAAGCTGAAGCAGCTCGCCGCATCGCCAAACCTCAAAATCAGCATGCCAGTGAACCGGACCAGCTGTCTTGGAAACCACGTTAAGGTAAATCGTTGAGCCTGCAACATAAGCCGTAACAGCCACAACAACGACAACAATGGACCAGAAAAGCAGATGCGAAAGCAGCGGCCTTACCTTTTTGCTTTTCCTTTTGGCAAGCACAGAGGCAGCAACCAGAACAGCCAGCGCAGCAGCTCCGGCAAGGACTGCCTGCATTGCAGTCTGCCTTAACGTTTCCTCCAGCATAGGGGCATTGCCTTCGCTGCCTTCTTCCAGGACGTGCCCCTCTCCTTCCTCGTGCCCATCAGGCACATCGCCATGTGCATAAACAGCTGTGCTAAATGCGCCAACCAGTAAGAGAGCCACAGCTGAAATCAGAATTACAGCTCCGAATACCAGTATGCCTAATACGCTTTTGAAACTCATGTGTCGCAGCATCTTGATAGCTCATGCATGATAGCTCAGCAAAACTCGCACACGTTTTTCTTATGCGTGCCCTTTTTACTGCCCTTGCCGTTGGCAGAACCTTTCCTGGCTTTCACATCGCTCACCTCATTTTGCCCATTCTTAACTCGCAAACTATCAGTATACAATTCTGTATATTAGTGATATAAATAGTTTTTGGTATTGCGAACTGTTAACTGGTTTCGGCAAACGCAAAGCTTATATAGAAGTGTGATTACATTTAACGAAATTGTAATCAAAGCAGTGGTGATGTATCATGGGTGCTGTGACAGTAAGGTTAAATGATAAGATAAGCGGATTTGTTGAGTTACTCAGCAGAGATACCAACAAGTCAAGGTCAGAGGTAGTTAGGGAACTTCTTACAAAAGCTGCTAGTGAGGAAAAAACTAATTACTGGCTAAAAAAATACAAAAACAGGGAAGTAACGCTCAGGAAGGTCGCAAAGGAATTGGGTGTTCCGCTTTGGAAGGTTCTTGAAATTGTAGGGGAAAACCAGCCGTACGAACTATCTGACTTGCAGAGGGATTTAAGAGCGATTGGTGAGTAAGGTTGGTGGTTGTTGATTCTTCTGTGCTTATCCCGCTGCTAAATATTGGCAAGCTCAGCCTGCTTATCAGTTGCTTCAAAGGCAAAAGCATTATTATCCCCGAAGTTGCCTGGAATGAGGTGGTTGAGGATGGCAAGGCGCTTGGCAAAAGCGTTTCCGCTCTAGAAGAAAATAAAAGCAAGTTCAGAATTACGGGTGTTCAAGAAAAAGAGATGCTTAAGCTTGAGGGATTGGAAAAGGCTGACTTAGCTGTCATTTCCCTTGCGAAAGGCCAAAACAATATTTTACTTACCAACGATGCCACTCTCTACAATGTGGCCATTACACAAAACATAAAAGTATGGTGGCTTACTGCGCTAATATTTTACGCAGTTAAGAGCAATGTTGTTTCAAGCCAGGAAGGTAAAAACATTTTGCTTGAGCTTGTTAGCGCAGGCACTTACCTCAAATCTGAGATACTGGCACAGGCACTCCTCACTTTGGAAAAACTTGGCAAAAATAAAAACGACAGAGATGATTGAATAGATGCTAAAACATATCATGGACAAGTGGGACTCTTACCTCTCAATACTCCTTGGCGTTTTTGTAATCGTTGCTGTAAAGATAACCAGTCTTAACCCAAAGCTGGTGCTGCTGTTCAAATACTACGTTTTCATCATGATAGCAGTTGTCATCTTTGATACGGTAAAGAACTTCGGGCAGCACGAGAGCATGCTGTGGAAGCTTGCTGCAATTCTCTCAAATGGCATTGTGCTTGCCAGCTGCGTAATCATACTGCAGCAGCTTTACTCTATGCTAATAGCTGTCAAAATCTCTTCGCTGCCGTTGCTGTCAAAGCTCATCACAATGCCAAACTTCATGCTTTACCTGGGAATATTCCTAATAATCGAGAACGCGTTGTGGGTTTATGTTTATGACCACTTTTGACTATGTTAGTGGCAGAAGATTGCTTCTTATTTCTCGAGCTCTTTCCTCTAACCTGCGGGTTGCATCCTTAACCATGCGAGCAGTAAGTGGGACGCCATAGCCATTGTGCTGATAGTCTTGGACCATTTCAATAGCACGGTTAAGCATGACTCTTTGATTTGGTGTTTTAAGCATAACTGTTGATTCATAAACCGGCTTATACAGCGCTGATCCTGTTGCTGACAAGTCTGGCACACCAACCTTGTCAAGGAGAACGCCAAATCCGTATTTTCTTAACTCATCAACCTTCATGCTGCCCTGATCATCTGCAAAAACTTCAAGATCAAGATTGGCAATTTCATAGGTTCTATTTAATTCAGCTGCCCTGGCTTCATAAAAATCCCGTGCCCTGTCAATTGCCGTATGCATGAGAAATTCATCCAAAGTTCTAAGTAAAGGTCCACTTATCTTTCTGCTTTCCCCTGCCATCGCTCCTTTAAAATCTGGATGAACAATAGGAGTAAACCAAAGCTTGACGTAGTAAAATCCGTCTGCCATTGCCACATCGGGCCTAACCATAGCCACAACTTTGTAGCCTAAATTGTTTTTTTCTGGAACAGTAATAGCCGTGACAGTATAAGCCTTTTCAGTTTTATCTTCCAAAATTTCCTTGGTGTTTTTGGGCTGAAGTTCAGCGCCCGGATTGATTAAACCAGCAGAAACAGCTGACTGTTGCAGTTCAAACTCTGCCGCAAGAAGGTTATCAATGCTTGTTCCGCTCAGCTTCTTGGTAGGCCAAAAGCGAGAAACTTCAAACAGTTTGGCTCCACGCACAGACGTTCCATCAGGCATCCAAAATGATCGCAGATCGTAAACCCTATTAGGTAACTTATCCATTGTAACCACTATACAGTAAATAAGTCATATATAAATGTTGTGTTCTTACTTGTCCTCTTTTATTATCCCGTACCCAATCAGCCGCCACCTGCTGCCCAGCAACCTGCTAAGAGTTACCCTTGAGCCGGGCTCTGCGCAGACTGGCAGTTTAAGCCTCAGAAGGACCATGCTTTTCTTCAGCTCGGCAACTATGCCCACTGTTGCTGAGGAATTTACGTTAAGCATAAGCGTCTCACCAACTTTCAATGGCTCAACTACAAGGTCATCCTTGGCGCCAACAACCCTTTCTAGAAGGTGAATCTCAACTCTAAACTCATTCCACACAGGAGGAAGCTTCCCAGGAATGCCAACAACAGTGCCTGCCAAAGCATCTGCCTTGACAATGCTCGGGTCAAGCGTTGTTGAAATCCCAACAGAGCCGCCGGGCGATATCCCGGCAACAGATGTCCCTCCTGTCCTGAGGCCGACTATTTTCGTTGTGATTGGCAGCCAGGATGCCTTGCCGGACTTCTCAACCTTCCTGCCCGGCCTAATCTCAATTTCCTGCCCATTCTTAAAAACGCCCTGCTTGACAGCACCGCCCAAAACGCCGCCCTGCAGGTCCTTTGGCAAAGCGCCTGGCCTGTTCACGTCAAAAGACCTCGCGACAAGCATCATGGGCTCTGCATCTTTTTTGCGAGAAGGCACATGTATTGTTTCTATGATTGCCTCAATAAGGGCGTCAATGTTTACCTTGCGCTGCGCTGAAACAGGAACAATGGGAGCGCTCTCGTAATGAGTTCCCTTCACGAACTCCTTAATCTGCCTGAAATTCTCCAGGGCCTGCTCCTCGCTTACGAGGTCAACCTTGTTCTGCACAATAACTATGTTTTTGATGCCGACAATCTGAAGCGCAACCATGTGCTCACGGGTCTGGGGCTGAGGGCATGCCTCATTCGCCGCTATCAGAAGAAGGGCGCCGTCCATAATCGCTGCGCCGGAAAGCATCGTTGCCATCAGGCTTTCGTGGCCCGGAGCGTCGACAAAGCTTGCCCTTCTCACAACAACTGTTTTCCCGCTGCAGCTGCTGCAAACTTCATTAGTTGTAAAAGCCGATGGCGCAGGGCACTTTGGGCACTTTCGGAAAACAGCATCGGCGTACCCGAGGCGGATGGTAATGCCGCGCTTAATCTCCTCACTATGGGTATCAGTCCACCTTCCTGTTATTGCCTCAACAAGCGTGGTCTTCCCGTGGTCAACGTGGCCAACCATTCCTATGTTCAATTCAGGCTGCACAGGCTCATGCTCATCCGATGCTGCGGCTGCAACCTCTGATGTTTCATTTTCCGAGCCTGTTGCTGAACCTGCTTTAGCTGCCTTCTTAGTTATCCAAACCACCAAAGAATCCGAAAACTTGGAAGGTATATAAAGTTAATTGCACCCCAGAAAATGTTCCGCAGGATTTATGCTGTGGCAACAGCCGGAGCTTCCACTTTTGGCGCTTCCTGCTGGGAAGTTGGCTTCTCGCCGCTCTTCTTCGCAGCCCTATCCGCTTTTGTTGCGTCTGCCTTGGATTTCACTGCAGAAAAAATGTCAGTCCCGCCAACCTTAACGGCTTTTAGGTTTACCTGTGCGATTTTGGCATGAATTGTGTTGCCGCAGACAGTCTTGCGCTGAAGCATGCCCTTTTCCTGCTTCCTCACGCCAATTCCGGAATATGCGAGAATCTTCTTCCTTCCAACGCCAAGAACGTCCTTGCGCATCGGGAAGCCGCAGAAGTCAGAGCCGCCGGTGATTTCAAACTCGTAGCCCTGAAGGTCAATGGTTTCGCCTTTGATGCTGTCGCCTATCTTCAGGCCGAGAAAAGCCTTTGCGCCCGTGTCTTTAACCTCGCGCTGAACGCTAAGCCCAGTCTTCGGGTCTGAGATGACAACCTTGAATTCTGCCATGAAAATCTGGATTTGATAGATGTTTAAAAAGGTTGCGATTTGCGGATTTTAAAGTGCCCCTTGATACTTGCAATAAAATTTATATTAACCCAGCAATTGCCCTTTAAGAAATGGACCTGAGCGAAAGTCAGATAAGAGAATGGATGGAACGATGCATCACTTTGGCCAAGAAAGCAGAAGAAGGTGTGGGTTACCCGCACGTTGGCGCGCTGGTTCTTGACGCATCTGGCAGAGTGATTGGGGAAGGCTATAAAACGTGGTTAAAAGATTCTGACCGATATTTAGTTCATGCCGAAAGGTCCGCGATAATTAACGTAACATCAGTAACTTCCTTAAGGAAGGCAACATTGGTTACTACCTTAGAGCCATGCGTAAGTGTGCGAGGTCACCACGTTTTCATGCCCTGCAGTCAACTGATTGTAGAGAGTGGTATCTCGCGGGTAATAATAGGGATTACCGATGATTCGCCATCAATCACTTCTGGGAAAGGCATTGGCTACTTAGAAAGGAGAAAAGTTGAAGTGATTATGTACATGGGATTGGAAGAGAGAATCGCCATGGAACTCATGCCACGTCGGTACAAGGATGAATATTTTCAAACTTCTATACGGCAAAAGTCAGAACCATAGCCGCAATCGCAAGCCCAAGCAGCATTCCGTAAACTTTGAAGTTCCAGAAAAGCACCTTTGAGCCGTCCAGGCCCATAAACGGAAGCATATTGAAAACAGCAAGCCACGCGTTGACAGAAGCGCCAAAGTCGGCAAGGTAATACAAAAGCCCTGATGGGAAAAGCGGCACCAAGAACACCTTAACTCCCAAAAACAGGGCTGCCAGGACTATGTTTGTCATGGGGCCTGCCGCAGAGATACGGCCGTTCCTTGCCGGGTTGACATTGCCCTGGATGAAAACAGCGCCAGGAGCCGCAAAAAAGATGGGGCTTTTGAACAATGCCATAAGGAAAGCGATTATCAGCATCAAATCAAAAGCCCGGAACTCAGCCCTGCAGCCATACTTCTGGGCAAAATACTTGTGCATCAGCTCATGAAGAAGGAAGCCGATCCCGACTGTCACGGCAGAGATGCCGGCAATAACAAAGAAAACAGGCGTCAGGGAAAAGCTGCCATTTCTCATAATGGCAAACGAAACGGAAATAACCAGCCACGCCCTCAAAAGGTGCTGGATTTCAACAGATGAAAAGCGCATACGGAAAGGGTGCATAACTGGTTAGTCTCAAAAGCCCGTTTAAATTAGTTGTGGTAATCACAGCTACAGCCCGGCAGCCGCACAGGGAATATTTAAATAATACCTGCCGCCATCAATCTCTTACGGCTGCTGTAGTGTACTGGTCGCATGCGGGACTGTGGCTCCTTAGGACCGGGTTCGATTCAGCCCTTTTTCCTGTGGGAACCCAATTCGGGAAAGCCCGAATGGGCCCCGTCGTCGCAAGACGACGTGGGAAAGCCCTGGGGGAAACGGCTACGAAAGTCCCGGCGGCGGCCCCTCATTTCTAGTTAAAAAGCACAATATTTTAAAACACCTATAAGGGTAAATGCCGTTATGGCAAGCGTAAAACCCGAAAGGGCGAGGGGAACAAGGGATTTTGCGGCAGGTGATGCTTTGCTGCGGCAGCAGATAGTTACAACTCTTCGTAACGTGTTTGAGCTGTATGGCTACAATCCCTTAGAAACCCCAATAATTGAAAGGTTTGAAACCCTGGCTTCCAAGTATGCTGGCGGTGAAGAGATACTCAAGGAAACGTTCAGGCTGAAAGACCAGGGAGGCAGGGAACTGGGCTTGAGGTATGACCTTACAGTGCCCATGTGCAGGTTCATTGCAACGAATCCAAACCTGAAGATGCCGTTCAAGAGGTACCAGATTGGCGAGGTGTTCCGCGATGGGCCTCTAAAGACCGGAAGGTACAGGGAATTCATGCAGTGCGACGTTGATATTGTCGGGATGAAATCGATGGCGGCAGATGCCGAAATGGTAGAGATAGCGCTTAAAGTATTCGATGAGCTAAAAATAGATGTCATTGTTAGAGTAAATAATAGGAAACTGCTTAATGCTGTTCTAACTGAAAGTGGCGTTCCAATTGAAAAAATAGAAACTGTTATTCTTAGTCTTGACAAACTTGAAAAGGCAGATGAAAGCTCTGTTAGGAAAGAAATAACAGAAAAAGGAATTGATAAATCGGTGGTGGGAGAAATATTCAAATATATCGGTAAAGCAGGTGGTTGGGGTGGCTCAACAGAATTAAAGTTAAGAAATATGGCAACTCTAATTAACGGAAATAAAGAAGGACAAGAAGGGTTGTCAGAATTGCAGGAACTGTTGAGACTAGTAGGTGATAAACGCCTAATCTTTACGGAGGGCCTCGCAAGGGGGTTGTCATATTATACTAGCACAGTTTATGAGGTTTTTCTGAACTATAATGAAAAACTTAAGGACATAAAGTCAGCCATAGCCGCCGGTGGCAGGTATGACAGGATGATTGGCAACTTTGTCGGAAGCGGAAGGGAATACCCTGCTGTCGGCATATCATTCGGGCTTGACGTGATAGAAGACGCGCTTGGAGCGGCTGCGAAGGAAAAAAGGAGAACCATAACGACAGTTTACGTTATACCAATCAAAGTGGCGGCTGCCGAGACCAAAAAAATAGCAACCCAACTCAGGAATAAGGGAATAAACACTGACATTGACCTAAGCGGCAGGGATGTGAAGAAGAATCTCGAATACGCTGCAGCAGCCGGAATACCTTATGTGGTGTTTGTTGGCGAAAAGGAGATGAAGGCGGGAAAAATTAAACTAAGGGATATGAGCAGGGGTAAGGAAGTGCTACTTGCTGTTAAAGACCTTACTGATAAACTGGCAAACGCCTAATGCCGAATAATAAGCATATAGCAACAAATAAAAACAGGCTCATATTCGCCGCAGTTCTAACTCCTGATGTGGTAATAGATGATAAGGCAATACAACTTTGACCATTCAAGTGCTGTCGCTGCTGGAGGGATTTACCCCTCCAACCCATTTTGGGAAACCGGCTGGAGCAGTTTTGTCCATAATGGGAAGGACCCCTCGCACATTACAATTGCGAACCTGTGCTACGGCGCACAAAGTGGGTACTTTATGCTGCTCGCGACAGCAGAAACTCCTGCAGTTGTGCACCAAAAGTTGGCAGAGCTCAAACGCCAGTTCGGCATAAGGTCAGGGCCTGTGCAGCATCCGCCGAGCGAACTGGAAACTGAACTGGCGACAAGCTTAATGGCTCTGCAGGCACAATTTGAGCAACTGAAAATGCATTAACGGGCATGCCTCGTTAAGTTTAAAAGCTGATACTGGTTCGTTAATTTTGAGCAATTGTGGGAACAAAAACAGACCTTGAACAAAAAGTCAGGAAAATTACGAGGCCAAGAACAGGAAAGCTACTTGGCAGGCAGTGGCGGCGCATTGGGTTTTTCTATGAGGAAGTTGCAATTGTGGATGGAGAGTTCACTCAATTGCTTAACAGACACCTTTCAGCACAAAGGGGCAACCTCACCGCCATTCTCAATGCTGGAGTAAAGTGGGGTGCCCTGAAAAGCTACCGCTCCGGCAAAGACACAATGCCCTTTCACAACTACCTTACAATTTTTTCTTGCTTAAACGACACAGGACAAGGCCTCATTGAAAAGAAAGAGCTGCCTGACAAGGTAACAGGCGCCTATGTTAGCATACTCCTCGCGTGGTATTTTGACAGGGTAGACAACAAGACAAGGGAACTTCCAAGCCCAATGTACACGGCAGTTACAATTCTACTGAGCGAACTTGCAAGAGCCGACGTAAGTATCTGGCAAAAGCTCCGCGGGACTGAAATAGACAACCGAAACGCAAGGATAGCCGCGAGGGACCTGCTGACAGGCAGGAAGGGCTTTATTCCTTACGGGGTGCTGCGCTCGTATGAAGACAAGGTTATCCGCTCGCTTGGCATCACAGGAATTGCAAAGCCAGAGGAGCTAAGGGAAGCGTTCAGGCAAGCAGACATGCAGAATCTGGAGACTAGCCTTGAAACGGGTTTGAGGGACCTTTATGGAAAAGCCATGGCTCGGCCAAAACCATACTCCTTTAAGAATGGAGAGACGCCAGGTTACATTGATTACTTTGTGGGGGGCAGGGTAACGCACCCACAGTTCGGACAAGGTGTTGTGTTAGAGTCTGAAGCTGGAAAACCTCTAAAACTTACAGGAATGCCGCCAGCGCAAATTTCTTACACCATAAAAGTTGATTTCGGTCCAGTGGGAAGCAAGAAACTTCTGGTGAATCATCAGGCCTAGTCAGTTACTTCTGTGAGAACCTCGCATCCGTCAGCCTTCACAAGCACAGTCTTCTCAGCCTGGCTGACAATGCCTTTCGCTTCCTCAATCAATGGAGGGAAGCCATGGATTATGCCCTGCTGCTCAAGAATTTTCAATGCGACAGAAACTTTGAATGCTGGGAACTCCTTCAGCAGCCATCTTTTCGCGAATGGCAGCTTCTCATAGCTGCGGATTCTTTCAAGAACCTTCCTGACTTCAGAATCACGAGTTTGCCTGTCCGAGGCCTGCATGAAAACTTCAGCGTTTGCAGACTCATAGATTGTTCCCTTGCCTGTCGTGGCGAACGGCTCTATCGCAATGACTTCGTTTTCCTGCAGCTGCGTCTTGTCGCCGTTGTCAAAGTTTGGCACTGTTGGCTTTGTGTGAATCTCAAACTTTCCAAGCCCGTGGCCGCTTAAGTTGCGGATGGGGCTAAAACCATATGATGCTATCGTTTCCTGGATAACCTTGCCAACTTCTCCCAAAGCAATGCCTGCCTTTACGACTTTTATTGCGGCAGCAAGGGCTTTTTCTGAAGCAGCTGCTAACTCGGCATAATTCCCGCTCAAATCCACTGTAGCTGCATTATCTCCCATTGCGCCATTGACGCAGGCGCCAACGTCAAGCTTGCAGACCTGCACATCAAGAATTGTCCTGTCACCAGCTTCGGGACAGTAATGGGCTGCAACGTGGTCAAGCGAGATTTGTGATGGGAAAGACGGCCTTGCACCAAGCTCAACTATCTTTGCATCAACGGCATTGCAAACTTCAATCAGCAGCGCGCCTTTCTTAATCAGCTTCCTGCCGTAGTCCAAAGCAACAGCTGATATTTTGCCAGCTTTTCTCCAGTCGGCAAGGCCTGATTCTTCGAGTATCATGGCACTGCTGCTTTGGGCAATAATATATAAAATGTCAGTTTTCCTAGTGGAAAGCTGAGCACTAAGCAGCATCGGCTACTGCCAATGCTGCTTTAGTTTGGCATAAAAGGCACGAATGAAGAAATAACGATTTTGCTTCTTACTGCTTCTTGGCCATCTCGGTATAGCCGCACCGGCCGCAGCTTTTCCTGTCCTTGTGCTTTGCGAGGAAAACGCCGGGCCCGCACTTAGGGCAGCTCGTTGTCTTCCTGGCAAGGGTGCCAGTTTTAGAATCGTAAACCTTCCAGACCTGCATCGGCTTTCGGGGCTTCTTTTGCTTCTTTGCCATGGCAATCACTTACTCTCGGCAGCAGCGGCTGCCTTCTTGACTCTCTGCTTGTTTCTTGTAATTACAACCTTTGATGCGAATGAGCTGACAGCGTCCTTTGACTTGTAGACGTGGGCTTCCATTGAGGATTTTCCCATCCCAAAAACAGGGCTAAGGTGCTGGACAACAACCAGGGCCTCATCAACCTTCATGGCGGATGCAAGGTGCTTCTTCAGCTCCACAAAGCTTGGAGGCGCAGCATCGTACACGACAACGCCTTTCAAGACAGTCCTGGACAGTAGCGGCTGCTCAACCTTTTCCGAAACCTCAACGTTAAAAGCCATAGAAACCACACCGTTGCCAGCTACCTTATCCTAATCGCGTAATCCCCTTCCCTGGACACGCCTACCTTTTTGCTAATAAATGAATTTCCCGGGTCAATAACAGTGATCCTGCCCTGCCAGGCAGTTGCGAAATCAGCATTATGGCATATGGAGCAATTGCCCTCCTCAACAAATATCCTGCACTGCCTGCAAACGCGTTTCATCTAGTTTTCACCACTACCTGACGCTCTTTCTTTCTTTCCTTGCTGCCGGCTTTTCCTTACCATCCTTTCCTTCCTTCTTTGCGGCTTTCTCCTCGCCCTTCTCTTCCTTCTTGCCGCCTTCTTTCTCCTTAGCAATGTCCTCTTCAACCCACTCAAGCTTGCCCAGGCCGGTTTGCCTCATCGTGAGACCAATCTTCGGGTTGGCAATGTCCTTGAAGCTAACAGCGATTACCCTTGCCTTGCACCTATCTCCCACTTTCAGCGAGCGCTTGCTTTCCTTGCCAAGCAGGGCCTTGTCAGAGCCAAAGCTCACAAAATCGTCCATGGCCTGGCTTATGTGAATCATGCCGTCAACAACGCCCACGTTGATAAAAGCGCCAAAGTCGGCAATGTCCTTGATTTTGCCGAAAGTAACCTCCTGAAGCTCGGGCTTGAAGGCAATAAGCTCAAAATCGCAGTCATAGTATGCAGAGCCGTCACCGGGAATGATAACGCCTTCCCTGCGCTCTTTAAGGCCGGAAACGCCAAGGACTATGCCCAAGTCCTTTGAGATGTAGCCCTCGTAGCCTTTCCTGACAGTTGCCACAATTGCTTCCTGGGCTGGAAGGCCAAAAAGGCCCGGGGTAACCCTTACATGATCCCTGACGTGAACGCGGTAAAACATGCTATTAAACCCAAATTATTGCATTAACTAACGCTTATTGCAGCACCAGATATTGCCTTTGCCTCAAAACAACAACGGAAACGCCCTTGGCGCGCAGCTTTTCCCTCAGCTCCTTGTCCTGCGTTGCCACGACAACCGAATCCCGGTTTGCAGCTGCAAAGCCAAGGATGGCTTTATCAGTGGTTTTAAAAACTTTTCTGTCTGAGTTGATGATGCTCACGCTCTTTGCCTTTAAAAGCTGCAGGCCCAGGCCGGCTGCCCTTCTATTTTTAGCAGAGGCCTTTTTATCAGAGACTATGCCATCAAGTTCAGCCAGGGTGGCGTCCAAAACGCAAACCTCGTACCGAAAGCTGCAAATCCCGTAAAGCCCGGCAAAGATATCAACACCAAACTGGCCAGGGATAAGCAAAAAGTTGGTGTCAAGCAGAACTGTTTTTCTGCCGCTTTTTGTGCCACTGTTGCTGTGAGGCTTCATGACAGAGGCTGTTGCCGAAGCCGCGTATTTAAGCGTTGCTGAACAAAAACTCAAGCGGTAAAAATAGCTAACCAAAATAGCGAAATATCATAGGTATAGATAAAGCTTTAAAAAAGCCGTAAAAAGATTTTGGCCCATGGGGGATTTTTTGGATTCATACCTCGACTCGGGCAGGTATCATTTGGGAACAATAGACGGGCTTATTCTGAATGGAGGGAGCAGCAGAGAAACTAAGCTCGAATGCGCAGTACACTACAGCGTGCACAGTGAGCATTTGAAGAGTGCAGCCGTATTCAGAACTGACAGGAGAATAATCGAAGTAGAGGTTGAATACGTTGCTGGAGTGCTTGCCCAAATAAGGGTAATTGAGCGTATCTTCAGCCTGCCAAAGCGAGTTTCAGTCTTCAGAACAGAAGATCACAACGGAACAAGGTATAACTTGCTAAATGAGGATGCCCTTGCCAGAACAAGACCGAATCTAAGGAGCGTGGTTGCCCTTGTGGCACCCCTGCCTGGAAAAGAAGGGCTTGCAGAATTCTCAGGGAAAAGTGCGGACCTGCTTTCTAACAACTACAGGCTTCGCTATGGTAAAGAAATAAGTGGCTGCCCGCTTTACGAAATCATCACGCATGTCACAAGCGAATTGGTTGAGCGACAACAAAAAACAGGATAACCAAGCCTAAGCCTCTGCTTCCAAGAACTTGACAAGCTTCTGGTCCTTCGAGATTTCCTCCTCAATGGCTATCTTGATTTCCTTCTGCTGTAGCAGAACGTTGAGGAACCTTGTGGCGGTGCGCTTCGTGAGGATAGTTTCAAGGGCGGCAGCAAGCCTCTCCGGCTGCTTCAGGGTTGAATTCTTCAAAATGCTTACGATGAGCTGCTCGTTCTCCTTTTTGCCAAAAAGCTTCAAGGCAACATCCTGCTGCAGCATCTGCCTAAGAAGCCGCTCCTTGTTGTGATAACTCATTGGCTTGTGCACGTCTCCCTTAGTCACCAAAGCTGCAATCGTTTCAGGATTTGCCATAAGGACAAACTTCACAAGCTGAAGGGCCCTGATTATAGGGCTGCGGTAATTCTGCCTGTCAAGCTCCGAGACAACCTCCTTAATCACTTCCTGAAACCTGACCACAGTAATTCCCGGAAGGGAAACATTTGAAGTAGCTACAAGA
>JACPIH010000014.1 GCA_016188155.1 Candidatus Woesearchaeota archaeon
ACCTGTGCCTAGCGCCTCTGAACTGGCCGTGATGCCTTGGATTATCATGTCACGGCCTGCGCCGTTCTGCAGAACCAGTGTTAAGCCGCCAGTTCCAAGAACGCTGAAGTCAGTGCAGCTTACACTCACAGGGAACGTGCACTTCTCAGGCAACAGCGTAGCCGGACTCAAAACGCCAAAATAGGACAAGGCTCCGATAACGACCAAGACGACAAGTATGGCCCAGCCATACGTCATCAAAAACTCCATAGCAGCCTGACCGCTTTTCCGATTGAATTTAGCTTTCATTTGGTCTCACTCCTTCAAAAGGGATTCTAATGCTTAAGCCTTATGATTTCTTGGACAGTAACTCACCTGGCAACTGGTGCATTATAGTTTGGCTGTCAAGCCAACTGTAAAAGACTGTTACGTTATACCTGGTCTTGTCCCTTCCTGTGTCTACAAAGGCACAACTGGCTACCGGTAAGGACATTGTGATTGTTGTTGAGGCACCATTCCTAAAACTTGAACTGGTACAGCCGTTAACCCCTATACCTGTTGAGGAAGGGCAGGTATCTGCGAGTAGAGGAGCCCCTCCTCCAACTTTTGTTGAGCACATATTACCTGCACCAAGACCTTCACCTGTAGCTGTCACACCTCTAATAATCATGTCCCTACCCGCGCCGTTCTGCAAAATAAGAGCTACATACGTACCAGTAACCGCGTGGTCCGTGCAGCTTACACTGACCGGGAACGTGCATTTCTCAGGCAACAGCGTAGCCGGTGATAGAACCCCGAAGTAGGACAGTGCTCCGATAACGACAAGGACGACAAGTATGGCCCAGCCATACGTCATCAAAAACTCCATAGCAGCCTGGCCTTTCTTAGAGCGCCAAAAAGCATTCATAATACCTACCTCCTCTTTTTCACTTTAAATGCTTATAACAAAAATACAAGCTTACCCATGTTTTTGGGGTTAGGGGTATTTAAACTTTTCTATTTGCAAAAAGTAAAAAGAAAATAAGAAAAAGCCGCTGTTAAGCGGTTACCCATTTTCTGGCAATGTCGGCTGCCAGCTGCTCATCCTGGATGTTGCTGTTTGACATTATGCGCTGCTTCAGCTCTTCCAGTAGTTTCATTTTGTCCATCACTACCACCCCTCAAATATTACCACCTGATTGGACAAAATCCTAAGATTTGCCGTTTATAAAGATTTGTGTGGCGGCGAATATGTTTCAAGTTAAAGCAAAGATTTTAATGTCTGGTGAACTCAAGGGGATGAAGAATGGTAAGCAAAACAGCAAGCAAAGGCAAATCCTTCTTCGTATGCGGGGAGTGCGGCTTTGCTTATGGAACAGAGAACTTGGCACATGAGTGCGAGGACTGGTGCAGGAAGCATCACAGCTGCAGCCTTGAGATAACTAAGCACGCCGTAAACCTTAAGCAATAAACTTTTATATTGGCGGCGGCAGGATCGGTTAGTGCAAAAAATGGCGAACACAGTTATAATACCTCACGGCAAACCGCGTTTTGAGTACTCCAAAATTTCCCCTTACTTGTTTCTTGGCACTGACATGTGCTGCCAGATGCATTTCAAGAAAGAGCTTCTTGACAGGGGTGTTACTGCCGATATCAGCCTGAGGGGGAAGCACATAGACACGCCATTTGGCGTGAAATACTTCCTGTGGCTGCCGACAAAAGACAAATACGCCCCTTCACAGCAGCAGCTTTTCTTTGGCGCAACAGCAATTGACCAGCTCATTCGCCAACGCATCAAGGTGTATGTGCACTGCAAGGCAGGCCATGGCCGCTCTCCCACCCTGGTTGCAGCGTATTTCATTCTTAAAGGGAGTTCTGCGAAGGAAGCCGTTGCGGCTGTAAGGAGGAAAAGGCCCGGCATCCACCCAACAGCTGCACAGATTAGAGCGTTGACCAGGTTTGAAAGGACTTTACGGAATGATTATAAAGAATAAATGCTATTGCAACGAGAAAGTGAAATCGATGGCTAAGCTATACGTGTGCGGGCGCTGCGGGTACCGTTCCAATCACAGGATGAAGTGCCCCAGCTGCGGCTTTCACCTTGAAGATGAATGTGTGAAGTGCTACAGCGCAAAGGGCAATTGCGTCTGCAGGTTCCATGGTGTTTTTGCCAGCGGCAGGCACGTAAAAAAGCTCAAAAAGCGCAAGGCTGCAAAAAATAGGCTAAAAGGGAAAAAGTAGCAAAAAATTGGTGTGCTTACTCATGTACGACCTCGTTATCATAGGAGGGGGACCGGCTGCCCTCGCTGCTGCGGTTTACGCCGCGAGGCAGAAAATAAGCTTCGCCGTCATTGCCGAAAACATTGGAGGGCAGACCGCGATAAGCGCTGACATAGAAAACTACCTGGGCTTTCCAGCAACTAACGGCCCTGAGCTCTCCAGTTCCTTTGAGAAGCACATCAGCAAGTACGGTGTTGAAGTAAAGGAAGGCGAAAAGGCACTTGGCATTCAGAAGAGCGGCAAAAACTTCACCGTAAAAACAGCAGCAGCCAAATATGAAACCAAAACTGTTCTAATCGCTTCGGGCAAAAAGCCAAGAAAGCTCAATGTTCCGGGAGAGGACAGGCTTTACGGCAAGGGCGTTACTTATTGCGCAACATGCGATGCCCCTGTTTTCTCTGGCAAGGACGTTGCGATTATCGGAGGTGGCAACTCGGCAATGGACGCTGCTCTCCTAGCAGAAAAATACTCCGACAAGGTTTACATAATTAATATCAATCCTGAGCTTAAAGGCGATGCCATCATGATGGGCAGCATAAGGAAGAGCAGCAAAATAACCGTTTTCAACAGCTCACTAACCACGGGGATACTTGGCGACAAAACCGTCAGCGGGGTTAAGTTCAGGCAGGGCAGCAGTGAAAAGACAGTCAGTGTTCAGGGGGTTTTCATAGAGATAGGCTACATCCCCAGCGTTGACTTTGACAGTCTCACACAGAAGAACAAGTGGAACGAGATAATCATTCACGATGACACTGAACATTTCATGAGCAACCTGACGTCTGTTCCAGGCATATTTGCTGCAGGCGACGTTACCGATGTTCCTGAAAAGCAGATAATCGTTGCCGCAGGAGAAGGCGTGAAGGCAGTCCTCAGCATTTTCAAGTATTTGGGAAGCCAGGTGCAGGGATACTGATTGCTGAAAAACGAAAGGTTAAAATAGTAGTTATATTCTAATTAGATGCAAGTATAACTAATGAGGTGAACGGAATGGCCATAGAGGTTGTTTTAAAGAGATGGGGGAACTCAATTGGCGTTGTGTTGCCGAAGGAACTGATTGATAAGGAAAAGCTGAAGGAAAATGAAAAAGTGTTAATTGAAGTTGTTAAAGAAGCTGATTTGACTAAATTATTCGGCTCTCTGAAGAGGAAAATGTCTGGACAGGAGTTTAAAGATATGGTGAGACAGGGTTGGGAAACATAAGGACCATATTCTTTGACACGTACGCCTTCTACGAGTTAATCGCGGAGAACGTAAATTACAGGCCTTACGCCAAAGGTTTTAGCATCGTTACAACAAAGCTTAACCTTATGGAGCTGCATTACGGCTTGCTCGTTAAGTACGGTAAAGAGGTTGCCGACACTTATTATTATGAATTGTTAAAATTTGTAGTTAGCATAAGCGATGAAGTAATTATAGAGGCTAACGAGTTTAGAGCGTCAATGAAGAGAAAAGGTCTATCTCTATCTTACATAGATTGTATCGGATATATGTTGGCAAAATCTCTAAATACTAAGTTTCTTACAGGAGACAAAGAATTTGCAGGTTTAGGTAATGTAGAATACGCAAAATGAGGCCGGTATGAAACACCCAAAAATCAAAATCGTCTTCTTTGACATGGACGGAGTTCTGTTTGATGTTGGCTATTTTGAGCACCGCAAAAAGGTTGGGGCAAGCTCCTGGAAGCACGTTGCAGAGGCTGCAGGCACGCTTGAGGAAGAGGAAAGGCTGAAAGAGCGCTGGATTAACGGGGAGCTGAAGCACTTCATCGAGTGGATGGATGAGACCGTCAAGCTTTACAGGAAGCACAATCTTACCAGGGAGAAGTTTGAGAAAACGCTTGATTCTATTCCGCTTATGCCTGGGGCGAGGGAAGCTGTTGCCGAAATAAAAAGGAAAGGCTATATTACCGCCGTAATAACCGGCAGCTTCCGCCACCTTGCAAGAAGGGCCAAGCTGGAGCTGGGCATTGATTATATTGTCGCTGCATGCGACCTTATATTTGACAAAAAAGGCAAGCTTGTTGACTGGATATTCTTTCCATGCGACTACGAGGGCAAGGTTAAGTTCTTTGAAGCCATAATCGCAGGCCTTCAGCTTAAGCCCGAAGAAGCCGCGATGGTTTGTGATGGCGTCAACGACATCCCGATAGCAAAGGAGTGTGGCTTATCGATAGCGTTCAATGCAAGGCAGGAACTGAAGGA
>JACPIH010000004.1 GCA_016188155.1 Candidatus Woesearchaeota archaeon
TTTTCAGCAAATTTAGCATATTCAGCAACGTGTTTTAGCGAATTTGTTTTAAATTTTTCAAAGTTTTGTATTTGTTCTCCACCAAAACTAGATCTTAATTCTACTTGTAAGCCATTTTTGTGAGCAGTATTTATCATTCCAGCTATTCTTTCTGGAGTGAAAGTAAATTCATCATTTTTTACTTGTCTTGCAGGCCATATTGTTATCATGTTTGCGCTAAGTTGCTTTGCTTTCAAAATGTCTTGCTCAGTAAATGCGTCAGAAATTACATTGACGCTTTTAGCAAATGTGATTGTTGTTGCTGGGGGTTCTACTGGCTGAACTTCTTCTGTCATTCCAGGGAATCCTCCCATCCCTCCTCCTGGTGTTAATTCCCCAGAGAGAATTTTGCAAAGAGTTGCATCCGGATTTTCCAAACACCAATTTTGACATGCTTCCATCTTTTGCTGACAATATTGCTGGCATGCTGGGCCGCGACATCCGTCTGGTCCTGTGATGCTCATGACGTCTAAGAGACCCCCTATGCCGCTTCTCAGACTTTTTACATGTTCTTCCGGACAAACACCGGGATTTTTTTCACAAAATTCAAGACATTTTTGTGGATTTTGCTGGCATTCTTGCTGACTTATCCCTCTAGTAAATTGCTCACGACCAGTTTTCCCTAATAACGTACTGCAGAGTTCTGGATTTTCTTCGCACCATTTTTCACATTCTGCTTGATTTCTTTCACAGTATGTCGAACATTCCCCCCCTATACAACCGCCTGGACCAGCAGACTCTGTTTTTGGTGTCCTATCTTCTACTTGTGAAACCACCTCTGTAACTTCAGATTCATCAGAGATTATAAAATTACATCCACTAATAAAAGCGACAGTAATTATTAGCAATCCAAAAATAAGATACACATTCTGTTTCATTAGGTATGTCTCATTTATCTTTCCCAAATTTCATATCCACTGCTTGGTTCTGCCGATGGACATGTTCCAGAAGCAATAGACACTTTCATTTTGTTAATATCAATCACTTGAAAGTAAGCAAAGCGCGTATTATCCGAATAGCAAACAGACTCCCCGACTTTTACCTGATCGGGATTTTTGGAAGGATTCGCATCTCTTAACCTGAATCCATAATCTTTGTCTGTGCTTTCTTGCGGCTCCCTCACCATATCAACCGTATTAAAATCATCAGCTATATATAGATGAGCTCCTTGCCTATCAGTGGCATCACCCTGGAACCATGCCCCCGCCAGAGTTCCAACAACATCTCTTGAGGCGCTTCTGCATGTTTTGACATCAGGTACAAAACCACCGGCTGAGGTAAACAAAGAATAATACTTCTGTTTTAACTCATTAGTAAAGTAATCATAAGGGCAGTCAGCCACTGTATTATGGTCCAACATCCATCTTTTAGGATTTATATGCTCAACTTTCTTTGCTCTGTTAAACAAAAAGAAGTCCAATCCTTTTCTGGTAGATCCCACCTGTTCACCTACCTCAACAAGAACAGGTGTAATTGGATTGTCATGCGTGTTATCTGCTGGTTTTTCTGGCGCCAATTTAGAAAGTTTATCTGACAATTGAGGGATGTGATCAAATGAGTATGTGACTTCACAACTAACTTGAAAGTCAAGTCTATATTCAGCTACTCCGGCAGCCTTATCTCCTCTCCAAGCATAGACTATCCCCACCAGTTTTGAGTCAACAGGAGCATAAACCGGCGAAAGCGTTGAAAAATCATTTCCATCTTTTTTCATACCGACGTAACTGCGTGATTGACTGCCCACCATAATACCGCCAATTGGAGATATACGCGCCAGCTTATCAATATCAGTAAAAGAGGCGGTGAAGACAGGGTGATCATTTGGCTGACAGTCTGCAGAACTCGTTGAATCTCGTTGGCTGCTTTGTGTACTTTCAGCAGATGCTTCTATACTTGTTGTATCTTCTTTTACGATTGTTGCGTTCACTGCTTGTTCTTGTACAGGAGGAATTTCATTCATTTCTTCTTGAATAGCAGGCATTTCCCCTGTTTGCCTGTCTTGTTGAGCACAACCACTAATAAAAATTAAAGAGGTTACTAATAAGAATAATAAGCTTGTTTTCATCTTTAATCCACATTTATGAGTCGTTCGGCATTCTTATAAGCAAATTTCTCCTGCACTGCCGGATCAAGCTGCCCAATAAACTCACGCCCGATTTCGTCGAGAAGTGCGCTAACTTCAGGATCAAAATGCCAGACATATGCACGATCAGTACCCCATAAAAATTTGTCGGGGTTTTTTTCGATTGCATTTTTCCATGCTTTGATTGCAATTGCAAGTACTTGATCATGATCTCGCTTAAAGTTTGCAATAAATGATTCTTTTGTCTTGTCGCCGTAGAGGCTGACCGATTGATGTTCGTAGGGTATGTCCGATAGCTGATCCATGGTGTAAAATGCGTTTGGATACGCTGCAACTATTTTAGCTACATATGCTTCTGTTTCAAAGCCGTGAAACAAGAATTTTACTTTGGGATAATCTTTAAGTATTGTTTCTACTTCTTCACGCTGGCCCTCGTCGGGATGAATCATGACAATCAAGCCGTGCTTGGCTGCTATATCGTAGAATGGACGCAGCGACTCATCATCAGGTTTTATTCCAAGATAGGCATCTTTATAGAGAGCGAGTTCCCCATAGCCTTTGAACAAGCCCGGGTTTGCGCTCAACACAGATTCAACGTCACTCGGCTGTAGATTGAGTGCCGTCACATGAGCTGACATGATGAACGGAGTAATTCGTCCCGCGAACTTTGAATCGACTTTTGTGACAGCATTTACTGCCTCTCCTTTCAAGAGATTTGGAATTACATAGAACCCGTATGCAGATTTTACGTTGGTTTTATCAAATAGGCACACGATGCTCCCTGCTGCCACTTCTTTTTCAAGGACTGCGCCATCGTAATCGGCCTGAGCGTACATTGCTTTCGGCACCTCAAAAGTTAATGGCATGTGCAAATGGGTATCTATTAATGGACCACTATAGTATGCCGAGGATGAAAATTGGCGTAGTGATGTTATTTTGTCACAGGGGATGTCCTTGAGGGCTTTCGTGATGGACATACCCATGCGCTGCATCTCACGTTCCGTAATGTCACGAGTCACTTTTTCTATGACTGCTTTGGTGATGAAACCTGCCACTACCAGAACTACCAGAATTACTCCCAAGGTTATGATTAATTTCCGCGTTTTCATTTAGACTAGAAAAGCCGCAATGCCCCAGACTAGTGAAACTGCCGCCCATGCATAATGCAGCCATCTTGGCCATTTCAGCCCTTCGGTTGCGGCTATCAAAATTGCCAGCAGGATTGCCCCTGCGCCAAAAATCGGATTTGCCATGATCACACCTCTTCGTAATCGTTCTTTTCCATCTTTCACAGCCAGTTATGCTTCTTAGCATAAATGAGAATGACGAATATTACAGCTGCCATGAAACCGTTTATGGCGTAAAAGCCCCACCAAAAATCTGAGAGAGGTATGTACTTAAAGTTCATGCCGTATACGCTTGCTATTAGTGTTGGTATAAGCAGTATAAGGGCGTATCCTGAGAGTCTCTTTACAATGAGGTTAAGTTCGTTTGAGGTAACTGCAAGCCTATTGTTCACGCCGGTTGAATAAACTGTGAGTGTATCGCTTAGCATCTCCTTCTGTGCAGCAGCAACGTCTATCTGGTGCAGGAAGGTTTCGTGTATGTCTCCAAGAAGCCTTATGCTTTCGGTGTCCATCCTTATCTGGGTTACGCCCATCCTTATCAACGAGATGACCCTTGTCGTTGCCCAGAACTGCCTGCTGAGCTTGTAAAGCTGTGATTTGAAGTATAGTATGTCATCAACTTTTACCTTGGACTCCTTTTCGAACACTACCGCCTTGAATTCCACGTCCTTTATCTGGTCCTCTATCCTGCCAAGCACTTCATAGTTCTCGTCAACGTCTTCCTGGAGGAAGTTGCAGAATATGTGCGCTACGCCCCTCACCTTCACCTTCCTGAATTCTTCAAACAGGTCATTGACAAGCTCATCATAGTAGCCGGACTCCTTGGACGAAGCCACTACAAGGCAGCGCTCTGTTAAGACAAACAGCAGGTTTGTGGTCGCTATCTTGCCATTCTCAAGGTAGGCTGACATCATTACGAACTGGAATGGTGTTGTTATGTATCTTCGTGAGTGTGATTCCTTTGAGAAGGTTATCAGCGGTTTTTTGTCGAACTTGAAGTCACTGGAAGCCTTTTCGATTTCTTCCCTTGTGGGTGTGCTTAAAAATATGAAGAGGTAGTCGTTTTTGCCCGGTTTTGGGTAATCAGTTCTTGAGCCTTTCCTTACAGAGCCCTTCTCGTTAAACAGGACGTACCTTATCATTGCCTTCCCCTTTTGCTGTCGTCGTCTGTTACGGCGGCGGCTCTTATTGCTTTCTGTGTTTTCTTTGCCCCTTATTTAAACTTTGCTCTTTTGTTTTGGCGACTGATGCCTCGGCAACAATTATTTATAGTCGCTGTAGCCGCTGCTGTAGCTGTATTGCTATGATAAATGTTGACGGAAGCTACTTGGAAGGAGGGGGCCAGATTCTCAGGACAGCCCTTGCCCTTTCCACCCTGACGCTGAAGCCTTTTGAAATTGTTAACATTAGGAAGGGCCGCCCGAATCCGGGCCTGCAGCCGCAGCACCTTGCATGCGTAAAGGCGCTGGAGGAGTTCTGCAACGCTTCATCTGAAGGTGCGGCAATCGGCTCAACATCTGTGAGGTTTTTCCCAGGCAAGCCCCAATCGAGAACATTGAGCGTTGATATAGGCACTGCCGGCTCTGTCACTCTGCTGCTGCAGGCGCTCCTGCTTCCTGCCCTGTTTGCGCCTGGTAAGGTGCGCCTCAAGCTTACAGGTGGCACAAACGTTTCCCACAGCCAGCCTGCTGAGTATTTTGGCAGCGTTTTTCTCCCGCACCTTGCAGCACTTGGCAATGTTGGCTTCAGCCTTTTGCAGCGCGGCTATTTTCCAAAAGGCAATGGCAGGGTCGAGCTTGAAATCCGCCCTCTTTTCCACATCAACGATTTTGATACCTTTGCTGATTTTCATAAGTCGCTGCAGCAACAGCAAAACATTGGCATAAACATGAGTGAAAGGGGGAAGCTCCTGAAAATAAGCGGAGTCTCTCACGCCTCTGTTGACCTTAAGGCAGCTGAGGTTGCCGAGCGTCAGGCAGGGGCAGCCAAGCTGGCGTTGTCGCAGGAACTGCAGCGAATTAACAGCGGTTGCCCTATCAGCATTAGCACAGAGTATTCGAACTCCCTTTCAACCGGCTCCGGGATTACTCTGGCAGCTTATTTTGCTGCCGCCGGGAAGGACGAGCCTGCCCTTCGCAATCCGGTTATTTTGGGCGGTGATGCCTTGGGTGAGCGGAGCAAGAGAGCGGAGGTTGTTGGCCAGGAAGCGGCATCGGCATTGGTGAAAGAAATCAGTTCCGGAGCTTGCGCTGACCATTTCCTGGCAGACCAGCTTATGCCGTTTATGGCATTAGTTGGCAACAGCAAAATATTAGCTTCGGAAGTGACCCCTCACTGCCTTACAAACATCTATGTGGTGGAGAAGTTCCTTGGAAGGTGCTTTGGCATTGGAAAAGATGCTGCCCGGGCTGCTGCAATCTGGACAGCGGCAACCCAGTAGTGTCAGCAAAAGCGATACTTTATTAAGCGTGTTTTGTGCGGTGCGAAGGCATGGGTGCAATCGCTTTTTTAAGGGGTTTGGCTCATTTTATTTGCAGGGCAGGTTTTAAGGACGACTGCATCAAAAAGTTTGCAGGCACAGTTAGAAATAAAAGAATATTGGAGCTGGGCAGCGGGAAACCGGACATGGGCCGTTACCCGTATTCGTCAAAGCAGCTTTTTGGCGCTTCTAATGAGTTCATTCGATCGGACGTTGTCGGAGAATACGGGCATAAAATTGTGGACGTCACCAGGATGAGGTACAAAAGTGAGTTTGACATTATCTTGTGCACGAATGTGCTTGAGCACGTTTTTGACTTCGGTAAGGCGATAGAAAACATCTATAACGGGTTAAAACATGGTGGCGTTGCGCTGATATACGTGCCGGGCTTTTATCCCCTCCATGATGAGCCGAGCGACTATTGGAGGTTTACCGAGCACTCGCTGAGGAAGTTGCTTAAAAAATTCAGGGTGTTGAGGCTAAGGCATTCGGGCGTAAGGCGGTATCCTTTTGGATATTACGTAGAGGCAGTGAAGTAGCAGAGTAGCGAACCTCACCTGAGCGATGCAAGCTTTAAGTCGTGCTCGACTTCAAGAATTTCGTATTCTAGCTGTTTCTTCTCCCTTGCTGGGATGTATACTGTGTTGAACACGGCCTGTATCTCGCCAAGGGCTTTTTGCGCTTCAGCAACATTGTTTTCGTGTATGTGCTGCTTTGCTTCTTCCAGCAGTGCCACAAGCCTTTCTTTTCCGTAGGCGCCAGCCAGCCTGAAGTCTGGCATTCCTTCAAGGCGTGTTTCGCGCGATTCTTCTTCGGCAGGCAGTGATACGCTCTCTTTTGCAAGGCTTCCTTCCCTTTCGGTTGCCTCTCTCTGCCTTCTTATGAAGTCGTCAAACCGCCTTTTGTCTAGGTCGCCCTTTCGCTTGATTAGCTCATACCTTCTTCTGGTGAGTGCTATCCTTTTCATGTTGAGCTCTTCATCTTCCCTTTCCAGTGCGTTTTCCATTTGCTCTAGTTCGCGCGCTTCATGGCTTAGCCTTGGGCCTTCCTGTGGCATTTCGATTTCTTCAGCTTCCTTTTCCTGTCTTCTCCTCAAGCTTCTTTCTCTTGCGCCGGTATGCAGTGCTTCCTCATCTTCAGGTACCTCAGTCATTTCTTCTGCCTGCTCAGTTTCTTCTGTTTTGGCCAGCGGCAGCTCATCCTGTGCTGGCAGCTCTTCCCATTTTTCGTGCTGAGGCTCTGTCTCAAAAGTGCCAGTCGGGGTTGATAAGGGGTTTCCCCTTATTGCTGCTGCCTCTGCGAGTTCTTTTCCCGCCTCGCCTTCCAGATTAGGCATGTCAGGCATATAAGGCATTTCTGCCAGTTCAGGCTCCATCTTTTTCTCTCTTTTTTTGAATGGCCAGAAGGATAGTTTCGGCTTGGCAACGGCTTTGGGCTCCTCAGGTTCTTCAATAGCGGGCAGCCCTTCGGTTAGCTCTGGAATTTCTGGAATTTGAATCTCTTCCCGTGGCGTTTCTGTTTCTGCAGCTTCTGGCAATGATATTTCAGGAATCCGCATGGCTGCCCTGAATTCTCTCTTTGGCGCCTCAGTTTTTGCTGCGGCCCTCCTTGCCTTCCCGGTTGTTCTTGCGGCTTTGAGATTCTTCATTTCCCTTTCAACAGCCTGTGCTGCCTGCACTTTGGTTTTTGCCCTTCGCAGCTGCCTTGCAAGCGAATCATCATTTAGTATATCCTGCACCCAGTCAGCCAGCTCGTTCCTTTCCTTGTTCACATGCTCTTTGTAGTCCTTTGCGCCCAATTTTTTCAAAGCAGCAGCCAGCTCATTTAAGCTTCTTACAGTTGCGCCGTTGCTCAGCCAGAGCGCAAGCTCAGGCTCAACCTCCTCTTTAATCGCATTTTCAGCCGGTTCCCCAGCAGCTGCCGTATCTATTTCCTTCAAGAATTCTGGCTCTTCAGGCGGGAGCTGTATAGTCCCGCTAGTCTCACCTTTCTTCTTCAAAAACCCGAATAAGCCCATTATGTCCCCCTCTTTTTACAACGAGCTTCTGCCGCTTTTCTGGTATTTAATACTTTTGATTTTGGCTTTTCTGTTTCGGAGTTGCCGCAAGCTTTTTAAATGCCCTGTTGTTCTCGGTTTTTCATGGCTTATGTTTGCAGTTCATGCAGGAAGCAGGTGACCAATACTAAGGGCTCAACCAGGTTCAGCTGCCCTGGCTGCGGTAATGTGGAATTCATCAGGTGCGCAAGCTGCAGGTCCAACGCTGTCCGTTATACCTGCCAGGAGTGCGGCTTCTCAGGCCCGAACTAAGGTCAAGGCTAAAATGGCTACGGTAATTGTTACAATGAAGGTTATGCCTTCCTCTCCTGATGAGGACCTTGATTTTATCAAGTCAGCCGCTGCAGGGATGATAGCAGAATTTGGCGGCACTGTCGGCAAGACCGAGCTTGAGCCAATTGCTTTTGGCCTGAAAGCTGTTGTGTTCATGTTTGCGATGGCTGAGGACCTTGGTGATACAGAAGAACTTGAGAAGAAAATAGCCGCCATTAGCGGCATAAACAGCGTTCAGGTGACTGACGTGAGAAGGGCGATTGGATAGGTTTTTATGTGTGCATTACTGGCTCACCACTATCTGCTTCAGCCTTTCAAACTCTTCCTCTGTTATCGTTCCGTTGACGTACTTGTCAGTGAGGTAGTGCGCTTCGGCCATTGTTGCCTGCCTGAGCAGGCTGCTGTGAAGCTGCATTATCCTTGAGTGGTGCTGTGCCTTTTCCTGTTCCTGCAGCTTTGCGTACTGTTCCCTTATTGCGCTGTAAAGCACGTGCGCCTCTGCGTAGTTGCCTCCTTTAATGGAAGCTTCTGCCTTTCTTACGTTGTCTTTTATCCCAGGTTCGGCGCTCTCCACTGCGTTTCTCATCGCGTTTTGCCCTATCCTGGCAACCACAACCAGCGCTGTTATTGATGCCAGCCCGAGCAGTATTGAGCCTGCTGCCTTTCCGAGGCCGCTCGCCTGCTGTGCTGTTGTTTCCGCAACCACTTTTCCAGTGACGGCTGCAAAGTCGCCTTTTGACAGGGTGTCGCTCGCTGTTGTGAGCCCTGTTATGGTGTTTGCCGCAAAGAAAGTTCCCATTACTGAAACAAGTATCGCGCTCATAATTATGATATGTGCTGCCCCCACCTTCATTTTGTTATCCCCTGCTTTTTATATTCCTCTTTTTAGCTTCTTGCTCTTATTGTTGTATGCTCTTTTAAATCTTTTTATTTGCCTCTGACAGCAGCCAGAACCGCCTTCAGCTGCGCATTCGTCTTTACCCCTGTTGTCGTGCAGTGCGTTAGCGAAGCGCTGTAGCCGTTTCGCTGCAGCCTTTTTATTGCATCAGCTGTCTTCGGCTGCTGCCCTATCCTGTGCTTTTCGCATACGTCTTCCATTGCGTAAAATCCCACTCCTGTCTTGCCTTCTTTTTTTGACTCCTCAGCAATTGTTTTCAGGAACTTTTTCGTTTTTTCGTCAGTTGCTGCCGCAGCTATTTTAGCGGCCAGCCTTGTGTCAAACAGTTTTCCAGCCCACAACGGCCCCGCCTTTCCCATCTTTTGTCCACAGCTGCAGCTGTTGTTGTCATCATCTCTCCTTATTCTAATGCTACAGCAGTTGTCGCAGTAGAGAATTTCCTTGTGCCTGGCCAGCAGCTCATCTGCCCTTCCACTTCCTTCTTTGCAGTGGAAGAATGCCCTGATGTAGTGGTCCTTGTAGTAGCTGAAAACCGGTGTGAGCGCTTTTTCGTGCATTGCCCCAATCAGCTGCACAAGCCGTACCAGTATCCTTATCCCTGTTTCGTGCATAAATCCGTTCCTTAGCGGTGTTGCAAGGTATTTTCTTCTGCATGCCGCAACAGCTGTTCCAGCCAAAGCACTTGTGTCGGTTGCTGTCACAGCGAGGATTCCGTTGTGCCGCAGCCTCTTGGTAGCTGTATCCAGGAATGTTCCCGGGTAGCCAAATGGGTCAATGTCAATGTAGTTGAGCGGCTTGTTGTTCAGCAGGAACTTGTTGGCCTCGTTTATTGAGACGGTAACCTTTCCTCCTGTCTTTATCCTGTTGATGAGCAGGTTCTTTTTAATCAGCTTCACTGCGGCAGCCGAGTAGTCATTCATCGCTACTGACCCGACATTTTTGCCCAGCTCAAGCAGCAGCCTTATCCCCCTTATGCCTGTTGCCGCCATTGGGTCTGCAACAGCCCATTTTTTTATCCCGTAAATCTTGGCTGAAGCCGCCAGCAGCAGCACGGTTATGTCCCTGTTTGATTTCATTGCAGGATTGTAGAACACAGGCATCTTGCTGGAAACATTTCTTCCAGAGTATCTTGGCACGGCTATTCTGGCTTTTCCCTCAACAACTATTTCATATCCCTTTCCCATAGCTGCCGAAAGTGATGCGCAGTTTAATAAAGGTGTTGCTTCAACCGCTGCTTTAATGAAGCTCATAAAGAAATCGGCAATGGTGGTTGTCAGGGATAACAAGCTGCTTGTTGTGAGGAAGCGCGGCAGCCCTGACTTCCTCATGCCCGGCGGCAAGCCCGAAAGGAACGAGTCTCCCATTGAGGCGCTTAAGAGGGAGCTTATGGAGGAAATCAGCTGCGGCGTGGACGGCTCCTCTATTGCCCTTTTGGGAACTTTTGAGGACTTAACCTCCGATGGCAGGGCCAGGGTTTCTATTGACCTATTCTCAGGCGAGCTTATAGGGGAGCCGAAGCCAGCTTCTGAGATTGAGGAGCTTAAATGGATTTCCGCAGCCGATGCCATCAGCCCTAATCTTACTCCCATAATTAAGAGGCAGATACTGCCTTTTCTGCTGCAGAAGGGGATGCTGCGCTAGCTGCTTGTAGGTAGCAAATCTTTAAAAAGCCGCTGTGGATTCTTTTATGCGATGCGAGGCAATGTTTTACACTTGTGGTTAAAATGGCAGCCAAAGCTACAAATACGGAAGGCGGGAAAAGTGAAAACGGAAATAGCGGCAGCAGCCAGAAATCCCTCCGCTCTGTCATCTGCACAGTTCTTGGCCATGTTGACCATGGCAAGAGCAGCATCCTCGATAGGATTCGCGGAACTTCCATTGTCAAGTCAGAGCCCGGCCAGATTACCCAGGCCATTGGCGCTTCCATAGTTCCTGTTTCTGTAATTAAGAAGCTGTGCGGCCCGCTTTTGCAGCAGCTGAAGCTTACCCTGACAATACCCGGCCTGCTTCTGATTGACACGCCTGGCCATGCCGCCTTTGTTTCCCTGAGAAAGCGCGGCGGTGTGCTTGCTGACATTGCCATTCTTGTCATTGACTTGAACGCGGGCTTCATGCCGCAGACGCTTGAGGCGCTAGACATTCTCAAGAACTACAAGACGCCTTTCATTGTTGCAGCAAACAAGCTGGATTTAGTCCCCGGGTGGAGAACTGATTTGAATGTTGGCAATAATGACACTTTCGCTCCAGTATCAGCCCCGGGCAGCAGCGTTGCCATTGATGAGGAATTGTTGCTTGCCAAAATATCAAAACAGCAGCAGCCCGTCCAGGAGGAGATTGACAAGCGCCTTTACAACCTCGTTGCAAAGTTCGCCGAGCTTGGCTTTGACTCTGACAGGTTTGACCGCGTTTCAGACTATTCAAAGCAGCTTGCGATCATTCCTTGCTCTGCTAAGACCGGAGTGGGCGTACCTGAGCTTTTGGTTGTTGTTTCCGGCTTGGCGCAGCGTTTTCTCGAGTCAGAGCTGAGCTTTAATCCTGACTCTGCAGCCCGGGGAACGGTCCTTGAGGTCAAGCAGGAGAAAGGTTTGGGGGCTACTGTTGACGTCATAATTTATGACGGCTCTATTAAGAAAAATGACGAAGTTGTGATTGGCGGCCTGGAAGGCCCTATAGTAACTAAGGTCAAGGCGCTCCTTGAGCCCTCTCCACTTTCAGAGATGCGTGACAGTAAGGCAAAGTTCAGCCACGTTGATAAGGTGGTTGCGGCTACGGGCGTTAAAATTGTTGGTGCCGGAGTTGATTATGCTGTTGCGGGCATGCCAGTTGTTTCAACCTCCGAAATCCTTTCGCTTGAAGCTGCAAAGGAGCTTGTCCAGAAGGAAATCAGCGAGTTCAGCCTTAAGGTTGATAGTTCTGGCATAGTGATAAAGGCAGACACGCTTGGCTCTCTTGAGGCCCTCATGAAGCTTCTTCATGAGAAAGGCATTAGCGTGAAGTCAGCATCGATTGGAGGCATCTCCAGGAAGGACATTGCTGATGCGGAGTCAAATCTTGAGTCAGACCCTCTTAACTCGGCAATCCTCGGATTCAATGTTGCCTTAAGCAAGGAGATTGAGGGCTCTGTTCCCCCCTCTGTTAAGGTAATCACTGGCAACATTATCTACTCCATTGAGGACGAGTTTCTGGAGTGGCAAAAGGGCGAGCGGCAGCGCCTTGAATCGAAATCCCTGGAGAAGCTGACCAAGCCGTGCAGAATCCAGATTCTTCGCGGCTACACTTTCAGGCAAAGCAATCCCGCCATTGTCGGGGTTGAGGTTCTTGCAGGAACAGTTGCTGTTGGAACGAATCTTATGAAAGCCACCGCAGCCGCTGATGAGGTGGGCAAGCCAATCACTTCAGTGAAAGAAATCCAGCTTGAAAAGGAAAATGTGACAACCGCTGGGAAAGGGAAGCAGGTTGCTGTCTCGCTTGAGAAAGTGATTGTCAGCAGACAGATTAACGAAGGTGATATTCTCTTAAGCTTTATTCCCGAAGAAGATTTCAGAAGGCTGAAGGAGCTCAAGCAGTACCTCTCTCCTGATGAGGTAGATGTGCTTAGGGAAATTTCTGAGCTAATGAGAAGAGAAAATCCAGTGTGGGGGATTTGATGGGTTAATACTGAGTTATGTTCAATTGTCGGCAGAAATATTATTAGGGAGTCGGCTCGGGAATTATTCAACTCTATAAACTGGTTGTCCTTCAAACCCGTCTAGACCAAGTCTGGTTTTAGCTAATTCCGCATTTACCTTTCGGTCGTGTTCTTCCCATATAGCTATCATACGACCATCAAGACCCTCCCAAATTTTAGGAAATACGCTGAGTTCAGGATTATTAGCAAAAGGACTATCAAAAAGCCTTCCTCGTACAGCTTCCTCTCCAGCTCTTAAATAAGTAGCTATAGCATTTTCTTCTTGACCTTGCACCTCAAATTTTTTAGCTTGTTCGATTAGTTTCAAAGCTATCTTGCATTGCTGTAGCATATCATTGTAATCTACCATAATTATAGTTTATAATCAAACCAGTTTAAAAATTTTCTATCAACTGTTCCCCTCCGCCCCTGCAGCGGCCTACGAAGCTGTGTGTTTATTCTATTGACACGCAAAACTGCCGCGCCCCAAGCGGTATTATTTCGGCTTTCTTCTTATGAACGCTGTGTGCGAATTCCTTTGGTATTCTCATTGTCCAGTTGTCTCCATCATAGCTTATGGCGCGTTCCATCTTGAAATCGTTCCTCAATATCCGGCTTACTATCATCGCCCTGTCCAGCTTTTTTGCCTCTTCCAGGCCGAGGTACTGCTTCCCGCATTTATCGCATTCAAACCCGTCTGCCCTTACAGACACATCATTTCCAACCACAACTTCTATCTGGCTCTTCTTTGCTTTCGAACCGCACTGGGCGCAAGTCAGGGTTTTTGGCTGGAAAGCGCCTTCTTCTATCTGAAACTCCGCATCCTCCAATCCATCAAAGTCAATTTCTTCCTTTTCCATCTTGACCACCTTTGCTTTATTTTGCCTTCTTGTAAGATTTTACCTGTTTCTTGCTTGAAGGGTATGCTGTTGTTACTTCGGCTTCCTTCGTCTTTTCGTCATAGCTGAAGTAAATTGTTATGTGCCTGTTGCTGCTTAGGCCGATTGCCACATACTGGCCGCCGCCCACCTTCTTGAATTTTGGGCTGCCCTCTTTCAGCGCATCGTGAACTTCTTCCTGCAGCACGTTGTGCTTCTCGAAAATCTTAATGGCTGTTGACGGCTCAATCTTAACGACTTTAACAATCATTCTTACCGTAAGGAATTAGTACGGTTTTAGTATTTAAGCTTTTTGCTTCTGCATCCGTGCAACGGCTGTGGCAACATGTTTATAAAAACCGCCATAGTTACGTCTCTTGCAATGCTGAAAGGCCTCAATAAGTGGAAAGTTCTTAACAGCAAAGAGGTGCGGAGTATCCTCAAAACCATAAAGCAGCAGTGGGGCACTGAACTTTCTTTTGACCATGGCTTTCTCGAAGGCAAGGACGGCGACATCTTCCTGATAAGCCGCGATGTTGAAAGGCTTGACCTAGAGCGCCTTCACCTTGAATCGCTTGGCCTTTACTTCGGGCAGCTGCGGAATAGTGAGTTGCGATTAAGCATAGAAGGCAGCCAGCTTGTCGGAAAAGCAGCAACAAAAAACGTTGTTGAGCTTACCGGCGAAGAGTTCAAACAGTGGCTGCGGGGGGAGGACGTTGAAAAACAACTCGACAGCTGCATCGGCTACGTTTTAATAAAGCACAACAGCGATTTTGTCGGCTGCGGAAAATACAAGGAAGGAAAGATTCTGAATTTTGTGCCCAAGGCGAGGAGGGTGGCTAATCTTTAGGCGAGCCTGGATTCTTCCCGGGCTCGGGCTTGAGAAAGCCTTCTTTCCACAATCAGCTGATTATATGCAACACTGGACGGGTCAAGGCTTATGCCTGCTAAACGTAGCGCAATCATCCAGTCACCTGCTGTAGCAGTCTCTCTTTTTCTATGTTTTCTTTCCTCATAGCCAATTCTGCTCTGTGACTCTATTCCGTTTATGTCTGCGTAGTTAGGAGGATAGACAAGCGTGTCCACAGCGTTTGAGTCAGCGGTTGTACGCCTGTTTCCAAACGGCCTGAGTAACTCTGTGTAGTTCGCCGGCTTTTCAACACCGTTTCTTCTTGTTACCAAAGGCTTTTCCTCTGGAGTTGCGTTAGGCATAATACGGGACTTAAAATAACTGCGCATTCCATTTTTCCCCGCAAGCTGCGTCGTCATCAAGTCATTGAAATCTCCATTATCATAATTCTGCGGTATTACTGCGCCGTACCAGTCCATCTGGGGCGATGCCATTAATATTCCCACAATGGCTAATGCTGCCTCTTTTTCAGTTGCTGCCCTTACCCTTGCAGCAAAAGCGTCAGGTACGCCTGCAGGCGGCATGCCTGTCCTCTGGCCCTCTACAAATTTGACATACTTCCACAGGTATTCGAATGTTGTCTTTAGCCTTGCTTCAACTACCGGCGAGCCTGGCAGTGCCTCTGATTTTTCAGCCCCTTTTCGTGAAGTGGCTGCTGGGTTTGTTGCAAAAACCTGGTGCACAACAGCAAGCTGGGAAACCTCATCCTTTCCATGAACCTGGCAAGTTGGGGTGAGCATGTCCTTCAAGCCGACTTCTTCTGCAAGCATTTGGTCTGTGACAACAAGGCCTCTCCAGCCGCCTTGGACTACATCATCAAGCCTTTGCTGCCCAATCTCGAATTCAGTCCCATACATCATTCCAGCCATCGGTGCAAAGCGGTTTTGCCGCATGCATCCGACGCATTGCGCGTCAATGACAACCTTGTAGGTAAGTTGTGTTGAACCATTGAACCCGCCAAAAACTACAGGAACTATAGACTCAAACGTAATCTGCAGTCCCTTATCCTCAAAGACAGGCCGTGTTTGGGCTTCATTACCAACCAGAAAACTGACTGTTGGATGGTCTAATACGCGCTCTATACCCCCTTCAAGCTCCTCAATAGAAATCATTAAATTTGGCTTGCCATTGAATCCTGATCTGTACGCTTGGGGGTAAGCCTGCCGCATGAGCTGCGTAAGCTCATCTTTCACTTCCCTCACACGTACAATGTGCCCATCTTCAATAGAAGGCACGTCGTTTTGGCTGAATAGGCGCTTTGTTCCGTTACTGCTCATTCTCCCAACCCATACCGCTAACTAACAGCAACTAAGCCAAAATATTATAAAAATTATAAACTTTATATAAAGTGAGGTTTGTGGTATTAAAAGCTTTGTCTATACTTTCTATATTACGGTGTATGATGCGTTTCGTGTGTTTCAATCGTTACAGAAACCGCTGTGGCGCTGTTTTTCAGCTTCTCTACCAGTTCCCTGCTTAGGCCAGCAGCCGCTTTGTTAGCATGAATTCCGAGTGTCCGTTCCGAGGCAAAGCTGCCTTTTCTGAGCACTATCTCCTTGTCGCTGCCGAAGTTTTTGTTGACGACAGCGATTATTTCTTCTTTAATTCCGGCAACAGCTATTGTTAGCAGTATTTTATCGTTGCTGCTGCAGCTGCCAATCACTTCCTTTATCCGTAACAGCGAAAAGTCCGCCCAAACAGCTACAATGCAGTTGCCTTTCTCGGTCAGCTGAGTGTCTTTTGTTATCTCAAGCGTTGTCTTGTGCGTTGCCAGAATGTTTGGGTGGCCGTAAGCTGTGAAGGTGTATTTCATTGGTCTTAAAGCAGACGCTTTGGAAATAAAAAGCTTTATATACTGTGTACACATACCCATACGCAGAATGGCTACGAAGAACATCGCTATAACAGAGCAGGCGTATGAGCTGCTGGTGAGGAATAAGCTCCCTGGGCGCAGTTTTTCGGAAGTAATCAGGGAGCACTTCACGAAGAAAAAGCTCACGGACTACGCAGGGCTCTGGGCTGATGTTCCTGAAAAAGCATGGAAAGAGCTTGAGCTTAACGTTGCTGAAGCGAGGAAGGGTCTTAGTGAGTCCCTGAAAAAGAGAATATCGGCCTTGAAGTAGGTTGAAGCAGATGCTCGGTGTGGATAGCAGTGTTTTGATAGACATACTTCGCAACAAAGCAGTTGCAAGTAAGCTGCAAGAATATTCTGCTGAAGACTTGTGCACAAGCGAAATAGTTGCATATGAGATTCTTTACGGTTTATATGCTTCAAAGTACTTTAATGAGCAGCGGCTTAAAGAGTTCGAAGCAGTTTTGGACAGTTTTACTCACGTTTTTCCTTTAGAAAGAGGCGCTTCTGTCCTTGCCGCTCAAATCGCTGGCAGGCTTTCAAGGTTAGGGCAGACGATAGAGCATAGTGACGCGTTAATTGCGGGAACTCTTCTCGCCAACGGATGCGGAAAGTTTATTACAAAAAATATTAAGGATTTTGAGCGCATAAAAGAGTTAGAAGTTGTAAAGTTTTAGGATTTCAGGCACTTGTTCACAACAACTCATCAATCGGCGGCTTTTTCTCGCCAGGCTTTGCTGCTTTCATTGCTTCTGCAGCCTCCTTGGATAAATCCACGCCAAGCCTTTTGAGCTCTGAGAGGTGCATCTGCATGAGCTGCTCTACTATGCCCAGAATCCTTTGAAGCTCCTGCCTTTCCTTTGCCAGGACAGTGAGCGAGCCCTTGTGGAAGCCGACCTGCTCGTCTTTCGGCATTTCCTTTGTTTCGGCTGCCGCTTTTTTGTCTTCTTTCTTAGTACCCATGTTTCATCACGTTTTTGGATTGACCCTTTTAACAAAAGGGTCAAAGGGCAACGTATTTAAATGTTTTCCCCACCCACTTGAAGGCACTATGTTGTTGTCAAGCGTTGTTGTGGCTGGGAAGCTGGTTTCGCAGCAGAAGTGGGTAAGTTACGTTAGCGGCTTGCGGAATGAGTGCGATAAGCTTGGCTTTTTCAAAACAAAGGCAGCTGTCAAAAAAGAGATTTACGCAGCCATGGTTGCGGCTGTGAAGAAAAGGGCCGTCGCACATAAAAGATTCGGCGTCCTCCTGTCTGGCGGTGTTGACAGCTCATTCATCGCTCTCCTGCTGAAGAAGCTTGGCTACAGGTTTCCGTGCTTCAGCGTTGGCATCATTGGCAGCAAGGACCTGGCGGCAGCAAAATATGCGGCGAAGAAGCTAAAGCTGAGGCTGGTTTCAAAGGAATTCACCGTTGCAGCTGCTGGGAAAATAATAAAGGAAGCTGTCAAGCTTCTTAAAACAGATAGCCCTGTTACAATTGGCATAGCAGCAACAGAGATTGCGGCGTTGAAGCTGGCAGCAGCGAATGAAATTAGCGTAGTCTTTACCGGCTTGGGTTCTGAGGAGATATTTGCAGGCTACCAGCGCCATGCAGCTGCGAAAGACATCAACGCAGAGTGCTGGGCTGGCTTGAAGGGAATGTGGCAGCGTGACTTCCTCAGGGATTTTGCAGTGGCAGCCAAGTTTAAGGCAACAGCATTGACTCCTTTTCTGGATAAGAATGTTGTTGTGACTGCGATGAGGGCTCTGCCGGAATGGAAAATAAGCGGCGGTGAAAAGAAGCTGATATTGCGCGAAATAGCAGCAGCTGCCGGGCTGCCAAAAAACATCGCGTTCAGGCCTAAGCTGGCTGCCCAGTACGGCTCTGGCTTCGACAAGGCCTTGGAAAAGCTTGCAAAAAGGGCAGGATTCGGCAACAAGCGGGATTACCTCGTTTGTTTTCCGCAGTGGTAACTTTCCCTTGCTTTTCAGACATAAAAATCTAAAAATTTATAAATCTCTCTCCGGTGCCAATTTCAGTAAAATGAGGTTGAATCTGCTTATGGTTTTTGCAATTGCCGCTGCAGCCGTTGTTCCGCAGCTTGTCTCGGCTCACCTGCTTGACGGCAATAAGGGGCCTGTTGACGCTTTCAATTATGATGAGGGCCAGCTTAAGCACCTTGACAGCGACTGTGCCGCCTCTTTCGAGTGCAAGCCGAACGATGTCAATGGCGTTTATTTCTACAACTGCCATTATGACGTTTATTCTTCAGAGTGCCAGTGCTTGAAGGGCGAGTTTTCGAAATGCGATGCGGCTAAGAGCTCGCTTGGGGCAGCGGCTGTGGCAACAGGCGGTATCGGCGGTGTTTTTGACGCTGTCAAGGTAACCGTGAAAACCGCTTTCGGCTTATTTGACTCGTTGCCTGCACTGGCAAAGGTTGCTATCCTGGCTATTGTGGCAGCTGCGGCAGTGTTTGCTTTCAGCAGGCTCAGGAGCACAGCTTCCAATAACCTAAGAAGGGCAAGGGAGTTTCACGAACAAGCAACCCTGCTTCATGAGGCAGGTGATGAGGAAGAGGCTAAGCTGCTGTTGGAAAGGTCAAACTACCACCGCGAGAAGGCTTATGAGCAGATGAGGCAGCAAAACCCTTTTGCCGAAAAGGGTTTATCGAAAACTGGAAAGTGAATGGAAAATGGAATGGTACGAAGAGCTTGGGTTTGAAAGTAACCCATTTGACAACAGCCCCGGCTTCGCAGCGAAGTTCGCTGTAGGGCTTGAAAAGCCTTTGGGCGAGCTTGAGTATTATGCAAGCTCTGGCAGCCTTGTTTTTGTAGAGGGCGCTGCTGGCTCTGGCAAGAGCGTCCTGCTCAGGAAGCTTGCCGGGAAGCTTGGCGGCAGGGCTGTTTATGCTGATTGCTCTGCTGCCGAGGTTGATGTCAGGTCAATAATTAGGAGAAAAACCTCGCTGCTTGACAAGCTGCTTGGAAGGCGCCCGAAAAACCTTGTGCTAATGATTGATAGTACAACAAACCTCTCCGCAAACACCATGGACCTGCTAAAGTACCATTACGACAGCAACAGCCTCGGCTCAATCATTTTTGCAGGCGCCAGCTTGAAGTCCGCACGGCTGTCACCGGCGCTTGTTGACAGGATAGGAAGCAGGATTGTGAAGCTGCCAGCCCTTAGTGGGGATGACGCTGTGCTTATGGTTAAGAATCGTCTTGGTAATTCTTCCATCCTGAGCGATGGTGTTATTCGTAAGCTTTATTGGATGTCTGGAAAAAACGCTGCGAAGCTTCTTCAGCTCTGCGAGAAAGCGTGCAGGGCTGCTGTTTTGTCGAAGTCTTCAGAAGTCAATGATGAGCTTTTGGTGAAGATGAAAAAGGAGATGCTGGTAACGGGTGATTCGCTTGGCTGACGTTTGGTTCAGGAAGCTTGGCTTCAGCCGAAATCCATTTAACATAAAGCCTGCAGCCTTCAGCTACGAGCTGTTCGGCATCAGCTTGGATGGCGTGCTTTCAGGCATTGAGGAAGGCAAGGTCCTTTTCGTTGAAGCTCCTCTTGGCTACGGCAAGACAACAATGCTGAAAGGCATCATTCACCGCTTTGGAGGCAGGAAGAAGGTCATTTATGCCAATGCCCTGCCCTCTGAGAAGGTTGATGTCAAGGACCTTCTGAAGCGTTCTTCCCTTGTAAACTACATCACAGGAAGCCTTCCTACGGGCATGATTCTTGTTGTTGACGAGGCACAGAACCTTACCTCTGGCAACAGCGCTGAAGTTTTTGAGTTTTACAGAAGCGGCAACGTAAGGGCGGTTGTTTTCTTCGGCACAAGGTACAGCAGGACAAGCTTCGTTGAGGGGCTCAACAGTGTGATGAATGGCAATGTAATCCACCTTTCCAGCCCAACGCCAGAACAGGCCATTTCCCTTGTAAGGGGCAGGATTGGCAACCTTCCTCTTCTTTCTGATGACACGATAAGGGCTGCCTACCGCAGGGCAAAAGGCAACCCGAGAAGGCTTTTGCAGATTTGTGATGACCTTTGCAGGTATGCGTCCGAGCTCGGCAAGCTACCTGCCCAGGAAATGGAGCCGCCAGCAACCGCAGCAGAAGCAACAGGAGCAACAGAAACAGCAGAAGCTGAGCAGCCAGCCGCATCAGCCGCATCAGCCACAGCAGCCATAGCAGTTGTTCCTGCAAAGAGAAGAGGTCGTGCTAAAGCTGCCTCAGCGGCATCAGGAAGAAAGCCCAAACAGCAAAAAAACAAGCAGAAAAATAAGCGGCAGAGGCAGTCGAAGGGAAAAAGCCCGCCAAAGTTATCGAAGCCGTTAAAATCATTAAAATCATCAAAGACGTCAACGCATGCGGCAACTATAAAATCAACCGTTACAAACTACCAGCAGCCCGAGAGCACCGAGGGAAGCTACTGGGGCGAGTTCATGGGGATGCAGAAGTAGAAATAGATATAGGTGAGTGGTTCTTGTAGTGACCTTTTGGTCCGTTTGCCCATAGTTCCCTAGCATTTCTTCTCTTTTCCTCTACAATGCGTCTCTCAAGCCCGCCCAACAGAGGTAATTCACCGCGGACCTTTCTCGACGCTTCCAGGATCATCCCTCCGGTAACAGAAGGCGGGGAATCCTTTATGCTCTGCTCAAGGTCAAGGTACAATATACCATTTACTTCAACTGAAACTAAGCAAGGACTATCGCTTCCTATTCCTGAGCCGTTAGAGCCCTGAGAAGCGACAGCATCATATTCCGGGTCAATACGAGGAATAGGAATAGTAGAACCATCTTCACTGACTAGCTGCCCGCTATTGTTGATGTACCAGTAGTCAGTCACCATTAACTACTACTCATGGTAGTTTGAAGTATTTAAATCTTTTTCCAGCGCGGCAGCGATTACCTCAAATGTATCTCCACAACGTCCTTGTCGGCCAGCTTGTGGTCAATCTTGAACTTCTGCCCCGGGAACTTGGCTGACTTGCCCCATACCCTTGAGAACTTGAACTTCGCAACGAAATCGCGGTGCAGCTTTTCGCACACTTCTTTTATCGTAATTCCATGCCTCATTATTAGTGGCGTTTGCAGGTCAGGCTTTTTCCCAACCTCCTTGAGGTACACCCTGATCAGGCTTAGCTTGCTGTAAATTTTCTCTTTCAGCTTGTCAATGTTCATGTTTTTCTCTGCAGAAATAAGGATGGCTTCCTCGTTTTTGTCAATGGCCTGGCTGCTCCGAAGTTGCATCTGCAGCTGTTTCATTCCTTCATCGTTGAGTGAGTCAATCTTGTTCACGACGGCGATTGCGGGCATGTATTTTCGGTTTCCTTCAATGGCGTCTATGAGCTGGTCTGCGTTTATGTCCTCCCTTATGACGACATCTGCGCTTACTATCCTGAACTCGTTGAGTATGGCCCCTATGGTTTTCTCATCAATCTTTGTGAGTTTTACCGTTGTTGCTATGCTCAGCCCTCCCCTCCTCAAGCTCTTTTCTCAGTGTACCAATCTGGTTTACCGTGAACACGTCAACCATAAGGATTGCAAGGTCCGCGTTTCTTGCTACAGCTATTACCTCCTTGCCCTTTCCAAGCCCTGATGCCGCTCCTTTTAGTATGCCCGGAACGTCCAGCACCTGTATTTTGGCGCCGTTGTGCTCCATTATGCCTGGTATGCAGGTTAATGTTGTGAAGTCGTAGGCTGCTGTTTTTGATTCTGCATTGGTTGTTTTGTTGAGCAGCGTTGATTTTCCAACCGAAGGAAAGCCTATCAGTATGACGGTGGCATCGCCGCTTTTCCTTACAGCATAGCCCTCGCCTTTTTTGCCGCCTTTTGAGCGCGCAACTGCCCTTTCCTTGAGGCGGGCTATCTTTGCCTTTACAAGGCCTATGTGGTGCTGCGTTGCCTTGTTGTACTGCGTCTTGGATATCTCTTCCTGCAGCGCCCTTATTTCCTCTTCGTAGCTTACCATTTACATCCTACACCTTCTGAGAGCTTCTCAAATTTGGTTTTGGTTAAGAGCTTTTCGGCTCACATACCAATTATTCTCATGCCCTTATCACTAGAATCCTTCACCCCACAACTAAAATAATCACTAATTAGTGGTTAAAATAGAAAGATTTAAATACTGGCAGTCTATAGGGGCTATTGAGTTAATAAGCAAGGTGAAAAAATGAAGCTCAATATTGGCAAATGGTTTTCAAGAAGCGGAAGAGCAAAAGCAGCCGACTCTGGGCAAGGGTTAGCATACGACCAAAGCCTGGCAATGAGTAAAATAGAGTTTGCTATTCGCACGTGGTTTGTCACACAATACCTGGAGTTTATTGGATCAAAGGACGCAAGCTCTGCAAACATAACTGTTTCTGGCGGGCATAATTCCGGTGAGTATGTGCCATATGCGTCACGACCTCAAATTAATACGGGTGTGCTCTCACTTCCTGTAATGTGGGGAAGGGGCCCGGAAAGTTATTTAATTGCTCAAACAGTCATAGATGAAAACACTGACCGCCCTTTTAGTGGAAACTTAGAAAGGTTGATAGACGGTGGGGCTGATATGGCTTCGTACGTCGCTAATAATTCTAATAAGTTTTTGGAGGCGACTAAAATAGTTTTACAGATTCGGCCTTTAAGCTCAGACCGTGAAGCTGAATTGTTCTCACAGGGAATAGTCTATCGTTTAAGAGGAGTTTATTCAAACGAATTAGTGCCTAAAGTTTCCGGGGAAGAGTTGGAAGCTTTCGAATTAGGAGCGGCTGTTGGTAGTGCAGCTAACCCAGATTTTGGCGGTCACTTGAACGGAACAACATGGGCCGTAATGCAAGCATGCGAAGCAAGCGGGAAAGACCCAAGAATGTTTGGTCGTAAGGTGCTGGAGGAAATACTTTCCGATAAGGCGTTTAGTGATGGTATAGATTATTATAACCGTGAAGGTAAAGTACAAAACCCGGCAGGTCACCAAGTGTTAGTTAGTTTTAAAGAAGGAACATATCCTCTTCACTTGACTGGGCTAGATTTCTCGAGGGAGTATTATGGGTTTATTTACAAAGCACTCGATAAGGTTCTTGGTTTGCAAATGGGTAATTTAAGGTCAAAAGCTGGAAGCCCTAAGTAAAAACCGATGCGAAAATATGCGGATAAAACAGCCTGTTCAATACCCTAAATCTTTTCCAGCATGCTGACGACGTTCCACAGCTGGGTTCTGCTGTAAGACTGCAGGTTTGAGTCCTCTGACAGGCTGTCGAGAATCTGAAGTGCCTTGTTAATCCTTATTGAAACCTCTAGCTTTTCGTCTTTGAGTGTTTCAATTACGTTATGAACCTTTTCCTTCACGTTCTTTGGGACAGTATTGTCGTCCTGAAGCTCTGAGATGGCGGCGATTATGCCTTCAACAGTTTGGGCTTTGCTTCCGGGGAACATTTTAGTGCTTGTTCATTGACTCTATTACGTCTTTTTGGAGCGATGCTGCCTTTTCCCTTGTCTTTGTTTCCTGCTTTTCAAGGGAGCTTATCCTGAGCTCCACGGTTTCCTTCTTTTCCTTGAGGTCTTTCTCAAGCTCTTCTTTCCTGGTTAGGACCATTATGTTGCCCACTATCTTGTATGCCTCCTGTGTTCCCTCAAGCTCTTTCAGGGCCGAGTCTGTCTCCATGAGCTGGAGCTGGAACGCCTGTTTTTGCATGAGGAGCTGCTGTAGTGCCTGCTCGAGCATCTGGAGCTGCCTTATCTTCTCTTGCGTTTGTTCAGGTATCTCTGGCATTTTAATCACCAATCCTCTTGACTTTCTCTATGACTGTGAGGACTTTTGTTATTGAGTTCAGCACGGTCCTTAATCCCACGCTGTTTTCTGCATCAATGGCGAACGCAACCCCCTCTGCAGTTTTCCTTATCTTGTAGCTTGCCTTTTCTTTTATTGCTGTGTCTTCTGCAGCGAAGACCTTTTGTATCAGCGCTGCATCGCCGCTTACGTTTATGACTGCCGAGTATTTCATGTGGCTGCTGTGCGGATTCTTATCGCGCTTTTATCTTGGTTGAAATTCTTCTTGGCTTGTAGAGAATTTTGCTGCCGCAGTACGGGCACCTTACCTTCTTCCTGAGGTATTCTGTTGATACCTTCTTGCCGCAATCAAAGCATTTGTACTCGACCATTTTAACTTTCCTCTTCCTGCTCTTCTTCTTCCTCTTCAGCGTCTTCTTCGCCGAAGTCACCTGCCGCTGCGGCTTCCTGCGCTGTTTCTGCTGCAGGCCGCGCAGCTGTTTCAACTGCTTCTTTTATGGCAACATGCCCTCCTGGGGCATATGCCTTGCCTGTGAACTTGCTTTTGCACTTGCCGCAGCTCCATATCCCTGCAGCTATCCTTTTGGCTTTGCCGTAATGGCAGTACGGGCACTTTGTTGACAGGTGTCTTTCTGCCTCTATCTTCGCTATCTTGCCCTTCAGCTTGGTTCCGTACCTTACGCCGTACCTCTTCACCGAGCCGTATAGCTTTTTTTCTTCTGGCATCTTAGTTTTACCTGAATTTTGGATTGGGGCGTGCTTTATAAATCTATGTGGTTTTACAGGTGGATTTCTTGGCCAGTCGTTTTTTGATTAACCTTTCCACATCGTCTTTGGACGATGGGACCAATCGAGCTTGCTCGATTTGGTTTCCTAAAAAGGTTGAATGGGGCCACCCGGACTTTCAGCGGACCCTTTTGCTCGTTGCGACTCGCAAAAGCGCCCCCGGAAAACGACGGCGTTTTTGGTTGAGCTTTTTTGCGAACTGCGTGAACTGCGTGAGCAAAAAAGGTCATTTGAACCGGGGTCATCTGGTCCCAAACCAGATAGGTTAGACCAAGCTGCCCCATGGCCCCATGCCAACTGAGTCTTTCACTATGTTTTTTAAATGTATTGAAATTCCCCTGCCTTTTGCAAATCTTTAAATACCCTTTTTCATGCCTTTTTTGACATGGTAATTGCAGCTGAAGCTTTGAGAAGTGAAAAAATTGGCAATTCTAAGGTAGCTTCAGCCTTGTCCGAATAGCCTGCTTCTGCTGCAGCGAAGGCAGATAGTTTCTTTATCACTAACCGCAGCAGCAAGGAAAATTCAAGTGGTGCCTGAAAAATGAGCTTGACAGAAAAGCAGAAGCATGACCTGAAGAAGTTCATCAAGGAGCTTGAGCAGTATAAGGGCAGGCATACCGAGCTTGTCTCTGTTTACATCCCGCAGGGCTATGACATAGTCAAGATTATACAGCACATCCAGCAGGAACAGGGAACAGCCATGAACATAAAGTCAGCTACGACAAGGAAGAATGTTACCGGCGCCCTTGAGCGCATGGTCCAGCACCTGCGCCTTTACAGCCGAACTCCTGGCCATGGCCTGGCGGTTTTCTCCGGCAACATTGCTGCCGAGGGCCAGCAGGATTTCAGGGTGTGGAGCATAGAGCCTCCCATTCCAGTCCAGACAAGAATCTACCGCTGCGACAAGGACTTTGAGCTTGGCATCCTGCAGGGCATGCTTGAGACTAAGGAGACTTACGGCCTTGTTGTCATGGACAGGAGGGAATGCGTTATTGCCGAGCTTCGGGGCAAGAGCATTACCATAATTTCAAAGCACACTTCCAATGTTCCTGGGAAATTCCGAGCCGGTGGGCAGTCTGCACAGCGTTTTGGCCGCATAAGGGAGAACGCTGCAAAAGAGTTTTACGTGAGGGTTGGCGAGTACATCAAAGAGGCTTTTTTTAACAACCAGTACCTTAAAGGAATAATTATTGGCGGCCCAGGCCCTACTAAGCACGAGCTTATTGAGGGCAGTTTCATCACCAATGAGCTTAAGAAAAAGATTATTGCCGTAAAGGACATTACCTACACGGATGAGTTTGGCATCCATGACCTTGTTGACAAGAGCCAGGATGTCCTCGCTGCCGAGGAGCTTGCAGGGGAGAAAAAGCTTGTCAACCGCTTTTTCGGCTACCTTGTTACCAAGCCGGGCATGGTTACTTATGGTGAGCAGCACGTTCTGCAGGCAATCGGTAACGGCTCTGTTGACATATTGCTTCTCTCTGAAAGTCTTACTGACGAAAAGATTGAGTCTTTTGAGCAGGAAGCAAAGAGGATGGGTACCAATGTTGCGATAATCTCAACCGAAACCAGGGAAGGCGCCCAGCTTAAGGACTTTGGCGGCATCGCGGCCATTCTGAGGTATGAGGTTAATACAGAGACTTAGTGATGCCGCAGCAAATTTTTTATACGCCTTATTCCAGTTGCAACCCCATGGGCATTGTTGAAGAAGCGTTCTCGCGATTGTTCCCTGAAGCAGCTTTTGCTTATGCTGTGCACCTGCGTTATTCGGGCAGGTTCAAGCCGTACAACGCAACCGTGAGGAAAGTCGGCAGCTCCCTTTATTTTAACCTCAGCAGAAGCTGGAAAAGCACCAGTGAAGAGATTGTCATAGGCCTTATCCAGCATCTTCTTGTCAAGATTTTGAGAAAGGAACGTTTTTTGGCGGCTGCAAGAGATAATAGCGGAAAAACATCGTCATTGAACATGCAGCTTTATGACGATTTTATTAAGGGGATTTCTGAAGTTGCAGCAGTTAACAATGGCAACGGCAGCAGCGATGAGAGTCTTGAGTCGTCCTTCGCCAGGGTGAATGAGAAATATTTTCTTGGCATTGCTGACAAGCCAAACCTGAGATGGGGCCTTGACTCATTTAGGAAGCTTGCAAGCTACGACTACCACACCAACACAATTACCGTGAGCAACCTTTTTCGTGATGCCCCGCAGCAGCTTCTTGACTATCTCATGTATCACGAGCTGCTTCACAAGAAGCTGAAGTTCAGCAGCAGCGGAAATGGCAGGGCAGTGCATCACAGCAGGGAATTCAGGGCCCTGGAGCAAAATTTTGACGGGAACGACACAATTGAGGATGAGCTTAATGCTTTTATTCGTGGCATGACCTTTTTCAGAAAAAGGTCAATCAAAAACCGCACTTTTAGCTGGCGCAGGCTGCTGCTGTTGCGTTAAATTTATATATGAACCGAGTTAGTTTTTTGATCAACCTTTTTTGTAAAAAGGTTGTGAGGTGTGCAGTTTATGGCTACTAAGACCGTTGGCTGTAATGAGCTCAAGGTCGGCAGCTACATAATAATTGATGGCGCTGCCTGCAAGATCGTGAATATTGACATTTCAAGGCCTGGCAAGCACGGCCATGCCAAGATGCGCATGGAGGGCATGGGCATTATTGACGGCAAAAGGCGCATTATTGTCATGCCTGCCCATGATAACATCGAGGTTCCAATCATAGAGAAGCGCTCTGCCCAGGTCCTTTCGGTCCATGGCAGCACAGCTAATGTCATGGATGCCGAGACTTACGAAACCTTTGACCTTCCAATTCCGGAAGAGTTAATAGGCGGCTGTGTTGCAGGCATTTCAGTGCTTTACTGGAAGGTTTTGGAAGACAGGATCATGAGGCAGGTCAAGGGCGAAGGCAGCAGCAGCGGCGAAGAGGAGTAAATTTTTTCTTCTGGTTGTTTTGCTGGTTTAAAATCCTTTTCAGTAAGCTTTTTAAATATCCCCTTCATCCGGGCAGCTATGGCAAAAATACCTGAAGCGGAAGCAAGAACTTTTAGGAACATATTTGTCTGCAGGAAGTGCAAGCACAAGATGAGGGCTTCCAGCCTTAAGGTTGCGCAGGGCAAGGTCAAGTGCAGGAACTGCACAGCTTCTGTCTTGAGGCCTTTGAGAAAGAGAGGATAAAGGCTTTCTTGGTTCGTTTCTTGGTTCGTTTCTTGGTTCGTTTCTTGATTGACCTTCTTCCTAAGAAGGTCATGATAAAGGAAGCTTTTTAAATAGCCACAGTAGCTTTTCTTTCATGGCGTTTGACTTTTTGTCTGGCTTGCTGGACTTTGTTGTTAGGCACAAGCTCGTTGTTGGCTTTTACGTTCTAGTGGCTATGCTCTTGTTCATTTACCGGAAGAAGTTCCAGTTCCAGCTCAAGTTCATTGCCATCTGCCGCACAAAGCTTGGCCTCGGCCTTATGGACAGAATCGCCTCGCGGCATAGGGAGCTTGTTAGGCTTCTTGGCTATGTCGGCATTGGCATTGGCTTTTTCGGCATGTTTTTTATTGTCTTTGTCCTGGTGCAGAGCGTCTTTGTGCTCCTTACTGTCCCTGGCGCTCCATCGCCAATAAGCCCTGTGCTTCCTGGCGTGAGGATTCCTGGAGTTCCTGACGGATTTTTTGTTCCTTTCGTGCAGGGCATAATAGCAATATTCATCATTGCTGTTGTTCACGAGTTCGCCCATGGCGTTGTTGCGAGGGCACATGACATTAAAGTCAAGAGCTCCGGCCCTGCAATTATCGGCCCTATCCTTGCTGCTTTTGTTGAGCCTGATGAGGCGCAGATGAGGAAGAAGGATGACGTTGCCAACTACTCAATCTTCGCGGCAGGCTCCTTTTCCAACATTGTTCTCGCCATGCTGCTTTTGTTTGTGCTTTCAGCAGTTTTCGCGCCCATAGGCTCTGCCTTCTTCAGGGAAGAAGGCGTCATTTTGAAGTCTGTAGAGCAAGGAATGCCTGCCGCAGCAGCCGGCCTTGCAAGCGGCATGATGATAAAATCCATTGACGGCCAGCCTGTTGGCAGTTTGCAGGGAACAGTTGAGGCTTTGCAGTTTACAAAGCCCAACCAGACTGTTATTTTCGGTGATGGAATGTCTGAGTTTGCTGTTGTTGCTGGCTCAAATGAAAAGTTCCCGCGGAGGGGCTACTTCGGCATAGTCATGCAGCCGCTCCTCAAGAACCAGAACACGGCTTATTTCAGCATTTTCTCATGGCTCCAGGGCCTCCTGGCGCTTACGGCCACGCTGAGCTTTGGCATAGGCCTTGCAAACATGATACCTGTTGGTCCCCTTGACGGCGGAAAGATGCTTCACCTGGCCCTTAACAGGATTAGGGGGGAGGCCAAGGCAAACAAGGCGTTCGTGCGCATCAGCCTTCTTCTGCTCATCGTAATACTTTTCCTCCTGAGCCCCATATTCAAGGCTATTTTGAAGTCTGTTGCCGGCATTTTCTGAAGCCTGGGATTAGTGTGTTAACGAGTCAGGTAACCGAAACATTTTTATAGTTATTATACACACTAGTGTGTATGAAATCTGGTTTAAATCACATCAGCCAACAGCTTATGGAAATCAACAAAAAATTCGGCAGCGGAATCGTAGTTAACAAAGGCAGTTTAGAGTTTGCATTGAGCGCGGCTCGTAGGGGCAAGGACTGGCACGAGCAGCTGGCCTTTGTAGTTCGGGCATTGCTTTGCGACCACGTATTCGAGGACGGGAATAAAAGGACGGCGGCAGCATACGTGATGGCTGTACTGGAGAATTTTAAGTATAGATACGACCCTTTCAAGATAGACCAATTAGTGCTTAAGGTCGCGAAGAATAATATTTCCGATATTAAGAAGATAAGGAGGATGATTGCTAATGCATCAACCAGGAATATTTGACAAGAAGGTCTTTGAATTGGCAAAAAAGCTCCCTGATATAATGCCGGAGCCCTTTAAAGCCTTGGAGGAATATGATCGCACTCATAAATTGAGGCGCTGGGACAATAAGGTCAGGGTCAACTTTACCTTGGACCCTAATCTTTACAGCAGGTTTAGGACTTACTGCGAGAAGGGGGGCTATAAAATGAGCACTCTTGTGGAGAAGCTTATTAAGGAAGCAGTTCGCTAGCTTACGCAGCAAAATAAGTTTAAATACGGTGCCCTTTCCCTTCCTCATATGTTATCTGTTGTGCTTGTTGAGCCAAAAACACCGGGAAACATTGGCTCTGTTGCCAGGGTGATGAAGAACTTCGGCGTTAGGCACCTGCTTCTGGTTAATCCCAAGTGCAATTATCTGGATGGCGAGGCTTATGGAAGGGCAATGCACGCCAGAGACATTTTGAAAGCTGCAACTATTGAAAAAAATTTAAGCAGCTGCTTAAAAAAATTTGACTATGCTGTTGCTACAACCTCTGACTTGGGCAGCGATTATAATGTGGTAAAATCTCCAATAACGCCTGGCCAGCTTGCTCAGCAGCTGCAGCGGTTTGGCAACGGCAAAGGTAAAGGCAGCAGAGTGGCTTTGGTGTTTGGAAGGGAAGGAACTGGCCTGACTGCCAAGGAAGTGGGCAGCTGTGACTTGGTTGTTACAATCCAATCTTCCAAAAAATACCCCTCGTTGAACCTTTCCCATGCCGTGGCTATTGTTCTCTACGAGATTTTCCAGAATTCCAGAGCAGTTAAGGTAGGCAGCCATATCCACCCAGCTTCTGCCAGTGATAAAAGGGTTGCCGTTTCAATGGTTGATGCCATTCTTGACAGGATGGATTTTGCAATCCACAGCAAGAAAGAGACCCAGGAAGTTGTCCTGTCCAGGCTCATAAACAAGTCCTTTCTCACTAAACGTGAAATGTATGCCTTTCTTGGATTCTTGAGGAAAATTGCAGAAATGATTAAAAAATGATTTTCTATGGCTTTGAGCGTTGCGCTGCAGCTATCGAGTCATAATATTTTTTTACCTTTACCTCTCCAGTTGGTTTTGCCATTTCCCCAAGCGCGTAGTAAACGCGCTGGGCTTCCGGTCCCCAGCTGTAGCTGCCCTGCTGCTTTTCGACCTTTGCAACCTTGAAGTAACCTTTTTTGACGCCGTTGCGTAGGCTGTAGTAAACTGCCCTCATAGTGACTTTTGGGAATAGCTTGGCATAATGCTTGTAAACATCGTAGCCGTGCAGCTCTCCGAACTGTGACAGTAGCTCAATTACGTTGTTCCTTACCGGGCTTCCAGCAGGCCTTCCTCGTTTCATGTTGCTGATGTTATAACTTCTGCATAAATAACTTTCCATATTGAATTTTGCAGAATCTTTTATCTTTTCAGGCAAACCTTTAAATAGTAAGATTAGGCAGCAACGTCTAATTTAGTCGATAATAACTAATTGTTTGAACGTGAGGTGAAGAAGAATGGTTGAAGGAAGGTGCATGAAGTGCAAGAAGCCTGTTCAGATTAAGGACGGCAAGGAAATCACGATGAAGAACGGCATGAAGGCCATGAAGGGTCTTTGCCCGAAGTGCGGCACAAAGGTCTTCAGGATTCTCGGAAAGGCTTAAGGGCCTTTTCTTTTTTCTTTTCTTTATTCTTCTTGCTTTCAACTTTTTCTCACGGTTTTTTTTTCCAAAAAGCATTTAAATAAGAGTTTGTACGTCTGCAGTTATGGCCAAGAGTTGTTTGCTGTTTGCATCACTTCTCATAGCAACACTTGCACTCGCTGCAGTTCCTGTGTTTGCACATGCTGCTGGCTTTAATGAAACAAAAAAGCTTATTGATTCAAACGTTGCCTGCGATGAGCTGACTGACGAACAGCTTGAGGAGATTGGCGAATACTACATGGAGCAGATGCATCCTGGAGAGGCTCATGAGTTCATGCACCAGAGGATGGGGCTTGCGGAAGGCTCAGAAACAGAAGAGAAGTTTCACATAAATCTCGCTAAAACAATGTACTGTGGCGAATTAAGCACGGGCATGACGGGCATGGGGATGGGTGGCATGATGGGTGCTTCGTCCAGCTTATGGAGTTTTAACAGCGCTCTTTTTTCTGTACTTCTAATTCTGTCAATAATTGCGTTAGTTTTGCTAATCATTTGGCTTTACAAAGCTATTAAGAGAAGGAAATGATATGGAAGAAATCATCCTTAAGCCAATCGGGTTTGTAAGAAACAATGTCAAAGCGCCCAGGTTCGGGAACTTTGCCAATGAGGTTTCTGAGATTGTAGTGGATGAGAAATTTACTGAGGCTTTGAAAGGCATTGACGATTATTCCCACGTTATCATTGTTTACTGGATGGACAAGGTTAAGGAGCATGTTATCCAGCACAGGCCCCAGGGCAACCCGAACGTGCCAATCGTTGGCATTTTCGCCTGCCGCTGCCCCCAGAGGCCAAACCCGATTGCAATCACAACCGTAAAGCTGGTTGGCCATGAAGGGAACAAAATTAAGGTAAAAGGCCTGGATACCTTGGATGGAACCCCAGTCATCGACATCAAGCCTTACTGGCCCCAGTATGACAAGGTTGAGGACGGAAAAATACCTGACTGGGTTAATAAACTTGAGTTCTAGGGGCTGATTCCGCACAAACTTTTTATCCCGTTGTGTTTCTCGTTGCAGCTATGGAGCTTGACATTGCAGCCTTTAATGACGCCTTGGGCAAAAATGCCGTAATAATCCTCAGCTGCAGCTGCGAAATCCATTACAGCGGCAGGGCTGAGAGCTTTCTTGGCAGCGGCGGCAGGATTATTGTAATTAAAGCCGACAAAACACTTTTAATCCACCAGCCGGCAGGCAGCAATCCCATTAATTACATGAAAGAAGGCACCAGCTACAGCCTTTCCCGCAATGAAGGAAAACTCGTTCTTCGCTGCAGCAATATTCCTTTGAAGGAATACATGGACATCTTTATCTCAAAAGTCCATTCTTTCCAGCAGCTGCAGATGGAAGATTCCGCGAAAATCCAGCTTGTTGGCTCTGAAAGGGATATGTCTGACATGATTTACGGTAATCCTGCTTTGATTGAGCCTGGCTTCAAGCCTCTCAGTCGTGAGGAGCATACAAAATACGGCTTTATTGACGTTTTCGGCTACGATAAAAACAATGTTCTTGTCGTCATCGAATGCAAGCGGTACACAGCAGACTTGAAGGCTGTTGACCAGCTGCAGCGCTATGTCAAGAAAATCAAGGAGCTAAAGGGCCTTGTCAAAGTCCGCGGCATAATAGCAGCCCCGGAAATTTCCCCAAACACTCTTCAGATGCTGAAGGACAACGGGTTTGAGTACAGAAAGATTTCCCCGCCAAAGTACCTTGAGCGTTTTAACAAGGGCCAGAAAAGCCTTGGGGACTATGAGTCTTAGAAGTTACTGGCCGTGCCTTTGCATCCGCTTTTCTTTTGCTGCTATCGTCATCAGCGTCTTCACAACTGCATCCGGGTTTAGTGATATTGAATCTATCCCGCATTCTACCAAGAACTCAGCAAATTCAGGATAATCGCTTGGGGCCTGCCCGCAAATTCCAATCTTTCTCTTCTTTTTCTTTGCGACTTCTATGACGTGCTTTACCATCCATTTTACTGCGTCGTTCCTTTCGTTGAAAATGTGGCTTATGAGTTCAGAGTCGCGGTCAACGGCGAGCGTGAACTGCGTCAGGTCGTTGCTGCCTATGCTGAAGCCGTCAAAAATCCCTGCAAATTCCTCAGCAAGGATTACGTTGCTTGGCACCTCGCACATCACATATACATCAAGCCCGTCCTTGTGCTGCTTTAGTCCGTAGGAAGCCATTGCGGCGATGACTTTCTTTCCTTCTTCCGGGGTTCTGCACATGGGAACCATTGCTTTTATGTTTATCAGCCCAATTTCTTCCCTTGCCTTGAGGAAGGCCTTGCATTCAAGCTCGAAAGCTTTTTTGTAAGCCTCGCTGTAGTACCGGCTGGCGCCTCTCCATCCAAGCATCGGATTCTCTTCTTTTGGCTCGAACAGGTGCCCTCCTATGAGGTTGGCGTATTCGTTGCTTTTGAAGTCGCTCAGCCGGACTATTACGTCATTCGGGTAGAATGCGGCAGCAATGGTTGCGATTCCTTCTGCTAATCTGTCAATAAAATATTGTTTCTTGTCCTTGTAGCTGTGAGTGAGCCCTTCTATCGTCTTTTTCACAACAACGTCCTTTATTTTGTCGTATTCCACAAGTGCAAGGGGGTGTATTGCTATGTAATTATTGATTATGAACTCCTCCCTTGCCAGCCCTACCCCCTGAACTGGCAAAAAGCTGTACTTGAATGCCTCTTCCGGGCTTCCTATGTTCACCATTACTTTTGTCCTTGTTTTCGGCAGCCGCTTCAGGTCAATGTGCTCAACGTCGTATTTCAGCAGCCCATTGTAAACCCGGCCTTCTTCGCCTTCGCTGCAGCTAACTGTTATCTTTTGCCCTTCTGCTATTTTCTCTGTTGCGTTGTTTGTTCCCACAATGCAGGGTATGCCCAGCTCCCTGCTCACAATTGCAGCGTGGCATGCCTTGCCGCCCCTGTTGGTGACTATTGCGGCTGCCATTTTCATGATAGGCACCCAGTCCGGGTCTGTCATTTCTGTTACAAGCACTTCTCCTGCTTTGAACTCCTTGATGTGCCTTATTTCCCTGATTATGTGTGCCGTGCCCTGGCCAATCCTGTCCCCAACGCTCTGCCCGGAAGCCAGCAGCCTGCCTCCCTCTTTCAGGACATACCTGTCAAGCCGGGTGATATCCCTGCCTGCCTGGACTGTTTCAGGCCTTGCCTGCACTATGAACAGCTTTCCCGTCAAGCCGTCCTTTGCCCATTCAAGGTCCATTGGAGTGGGCTTGCGGTTCTTCTGCGAGTAGTGGCTCTCTACTATGCATGCCCACCTTGCCAGCGTCAGTATTTCCTCGTCTTTGAGAACATAGTTTTTCCTCTCCTCATACGGTACATCCACATTTTTTGTCGTTGCGGCGCCTTCCTGGTTGTACACCATGCGTATCTTTTTGTCGCCAAGCTTCTTTGATATGATTGCCCTGTGCCCTTTCATCAGGGTTGGCTTGAAAACACTGTATTCGTCAGGGTTTATCCTGCCTTTCACTATGTTTTCTCCAAGCCCGTATCCTGCGCTTATCGCAACAACGTCCTTAAATCCTGATTCTGTGTCTATGGTAAAAATAACCCCTGAGCCTGCTTTGTCAGACCTGACCATTTTCTGGACCCCAATTGATAATGCAACTTTGAAATGGTCAAAGCCTTTCTCATGCCTGTAAACTATTGCCCTGTTGGTAAACAATGACGCAAAGCACTTCCTGCACGCTTCCAGAAGTGAGCTTTCCCCTCTTATGTTCAAATACGATTCCTGCTGTCCTGCAAAGCTTGCTCCGGGCAGGTCCTCGGCTGTTGCAGAGCTCCTTACAGCTACATCAACATGGCTGCCGTACTCCTTGCACATCTTTGCATATGCTTCGGCAATCTCTTTTTTGAGCTTCTGCGGGAACTCTGCCCCCATGATGAGCTCCCTGACGTGGTGCCCGGCTTCTGCCAGCTTTTCAACGTCCTTGACTTTGAGCCCTGAGAGAATCCTTCTGACGTCTTTCTCTATTCCTGCTTCCCTGAATAAAAGCCTGTAGGCTGTTGCTGTTATCGCAAATCCGTTTGGTATGTTCACGCCTTTCCTGACCAGCTCGCGGTACATCTCGCCCAGCGAGGAATTCTTCCCGCCCACAAGCGGGGTGTCCTCTATTGTTATCTCATTGAACCACAGAATAAGTGAATTCTTCTTGTTTTTGGTTTCCTTGTCCAACTAAACTTCCCCCTCTTTTCTGCTGATGGCTGTTACCACAGCTGCCGCTTATTTAAACTTTGCTTTTTCTCCCTTCTACATGATGTTTTTAATTTTTGCCCTTGGAAAAGTATTAATACGCCCGTGTTACAGCGTATTTTATGGCAGCTAATAGCAAATTGCAAAAATATTCAAACTTATTACGTCTTGTCATTGTGGCATCTGCTCCTGTAATGATTATTCTTGCAAGCTACGCGTTTCTGCTTTCAAGCAATGGCTATCTTTACTCTCTCGCAGCAGCCACAGCCACCCCGGAAAATGCAGCGCAGCAAATGACTAGGGAAACCGCAACGGCTGTATCGGCAGACGTTATTGCTTACGTTAAAGGTGACGAATCGGGGATGCAGTATGCCTCTTATTTTAGGCCTGAGGAGCTCTCCCATCTTGCTGATGTCAGGGCTGTAATGTCTGCATTGTTTGCCCTTATGTATTTTCTGGCAGTAGTTACTGCAGCTTCGATAGTCTGGCTTTTTGTTATCTCACGCAATACTGCATCTTTTATCTTTGCCTTGAAACAGGCATTTTTTTGGTCAGGACTGGCTGCTGTGGCCTCGGTTGCCATCCTGTTTATCGCGTCTCTTGGCTTCGATTTAGCCTTTACAGCTTTTCACAAGCTTCTTTTTAGAAGCGGCCAGTGGCAGTTCCCTTCCGATTACCTGCTTGTTAACCTCTTTACTACTGATTTTTTTGCAGGGATGGCAAGGGACATTTTGCTTGGCTCCCTGTTTTTCGGGGTTTCTCTGATCGCTGCAGCTGCCGCTGCCAAGAAATTTATCCGGCCAAGTGCTAAGAAGGTGGTGAATGTTGGAAAGTAGCTTTTCGCAGTCAAAAGCGTTGAAAATAATCTCTCTGCTTAAGCAGCGATATGGCCGAAGCTTCCACCGCAATGAAGACCCCTTTTTTGTTCTCATCTTTACAGTTCTTTCAGCAAGGAACCGGGACGCCCAGACTTACAAGGCAGCCACGGCATTGTTCAGGCGATTCCCAACGATGAAAGGTTTGGCGGCTGCAACAACCGCCGAAATTGAAAAAACAATCAAATTCATCGGCCTTTTCAGGCAGAAGGCAAAAAGAGTCAAGGCAATTTCGCAGCAGCTGTTACAGAAGTACGGCGGCAAAGTCCCGGACTCTATGGATGAGCTGCTGCAGCTTCCAGGAGTTGGAAGGAAAACAGCCAGCTGCGTTCTCATTTACGCCTACAACAAGCCAGCTATTGCCGTTGACACCCACGTCCACAGGATTTCCAACCGCATTGGCCTTGTAAAAACAAAATCTCCTGAGCAGACAGAGAAAGCGTTGATGCAGCTGCTGCCGAAAGGTAAATGGCTCGACATCAACGAACTTCTAGTGAAGCATGGTCAGCAGACCTGCCTGCCAATTAAGCCGAGATGCCCTGAGTGCCCTGTTAAGAAATACTGCAATTATTACGTGACTATTTTCCAGAAATCCCTTTGAACGTCCTTTCGGCTTCTTCCTGCGACCTTTTTATTTTTTCTTCTGATGTTGCCGAAGTTGGCGCATTATTCAGCAGCTGCATTATCCTTTTGCCTTCTTCTGTTTTCTTATCAGTGTAATTGTAAATCGGGTTCTCTGCCAAGTCACACATCCTTTTTCCGGGAAAATCCCTGCAGTTGTTCGGCCTGTTTTCATAGATTGTGCAAATCCCGATTCTGCCTTCCCGCTTGAAGAACGTGCACCATCCATTCTCCCGCTTCAGCAGCGGCTTCCCGTCGTTATCGGCAGCAACAAATTCTTCTCGTTTGCGGCCGCTGCCTTTTTCTATTCGCTTTATGTCCTTCTCGCTTAATCTGACCGTCAATGTGCAGCACAGACCACAGAAGGTGCAGTTGTCAGGAATGGTCATATTTGGCTTGGCTGCTTTCTGTTCAATTTAAATATTCTGTGATTCCTCAGGTCAAACTTTCGACTGCTTGTAAAACCGGCTTAAGAATGGCTCGTGACTACCTGTTATTGCTTCAACAGCTGCCTCAATCTGAATAGCACTTCTGTATGGGATTTTTCCTCCACTAAACCAGTCATGTAAGGAGGCATAGTTTACCTCTGAAAGTTTGCCGGAAGGATCGTGAATTGCCAAAATGTCAATAAGCTTCTCTCTGGATGTGCCGCCCATCTGCCTTATCAGTTCCTGCATGACAGAGTGTATTGACGGCTGCTTCATTAGCTCCTCAAGGTCTATGCCAACTTTCGGTTGCCCGTTGGCACCGAAAGGTTTTATACGGTCTCCTGCCATGCCTGACACGGTGCTTTACTTTGGTTTAAATATTATTCTATGACGTCGTTCCAACTTCTGGCACTAGAAGAATTCGTTCAGCCCTTTCTGCTTTCTTTTTGCAGCAACAGTTTCTTTTTTCATTTCGCTTCCGTTTAGTACCGGCTTCCCGTAAACCCCGTCGTAGCCAGGCTCTACCTTTATCCTGCTTTCCCTGTTCTTTATAATTGCAGCAGCCAATTTTTCGTCTACCGCTTTTTTTAATTCTGTCTCCGGAGCCTCAAGTAGAACGTTAAATTCGTTGCCAAACCTTTCAATAAGCGAGTTATAAATCTGCCACGTTTTTCTCGAAGCTACCGGAAACCCGTTCAGCTCTGCGATTATTTCGGAAAGCGGTATCAGTGATTTGAATGGCACTGCTTCTTTTTTCACAAATCCTTCTGGCCTGTCAGGAGCAGCCAGCTCGTTCACCCTGTTCAGCACTCCAATTGTTAGTTTCTTGCCGCATTTTGGGCACACGTTCTTGTGTTCTGCCGACTCCTCCGGGCTCATGACAACATTGCAGAGCCTGTGGCCGTCAAAATGGTATTTGCCGTAGGAAGGCGGGGTTTCAACCGTTTCAACGAACCCTTTCCTTTCCCTTATGGCTGCAAGCACGTTCTTGTAAGTAAGCTCCTTAAATTCAAGCACGTTTGCTTCCCTTCCCATGCGCCAGGGCCAGTAGCTGTGGCAGTCTGAGTTTGACGTGAGAGTTATGCCATCCAGCCAGGGTATGCGCCAGTTCATTGCAGGGTCGCTTGACATTCCCGTCTCAATTGCGTGGATTTTGTTAACTTTGTCGCCAAAGCACTCCTTTAGCGAGTCAAAGCCGGATTCTGAGCCGAATATTCCGAACCAGCTTGTCCACGCATGCGCCGGTATGAGCTCAATATCGTTGCTTATCCGCATCAGCTCGTCAAGCAGCTCTATGCTGTCCATTCCGAATATGGGCCTCCCGTCGTAACCCACCCTGCCTTTCTTTAGAAGAAACTCTGTTATCTGCTGGACAACCTCGCCGCTTGGTGCAAGTATGATGTAATGTATCCTTCTGCCTTTCCCGTTTTGCGTGTAGGCAAGTGAGAGCTCAGTCTGCCACAGGAATGGAAATCCTGTGCTGCTGTAAAGAATGCCTTTCTCGTCTTCCTTTAGTTTGGTTTTTACTTCCTGAACCCATTTAGGATGCGTAAAGTCGCCAGTGCCTAGCAGCCCTACTCCCTTTATCCTTGCATACTTTTCAAGGTTCTCAAGGCTCAGGTCCTTGCTGCATGCCCTGCTGTAACTACTATGAATATGCAGATCAGCTATTAGCTTCATATGCGTTTTTGATCAACCTTTTTGTTAAAAAGGTTGTGCTGCTGTGGATGTGCCCGTCAAAAATTATCTTCATACGCGGGCTGTGGCTGTTGCTGCTTATTTAAATATTTGCAGAGGCTGGGAATGGCGTTATCCCTGGTGCTCCCCGTATCTGTCTATCCTTTCCCCTTTCAGCGGGAACAGCCTTGTCAGCGTTTCGTTCTTCTTTTCCTTGAAGCATTCTCCCCACATTCCAAGGCCGGCAGCTTTCGCTTTGGCTTCAAGCTTCTTGTAATATTCGACTTTTGTTGTGAGTGATGGGTATGCTTTTGCAAAGCCGCCATTTACCAGTTCCTCGTTTACAGAAACGTTCATGCCTATGACTGTGACATACCTTAGCAGCCTGCCGTACTTGTCCTTGTCATCAGTCTGGAGCTTGTCCTTTTCCAGCAGAATGAACTTGTTGGATGCAAGTTTTCCAAGTTGCTGGGTTGCCTGTGCGCTGTAGCACTCTGCCTTTTCCTTAGGGCTTGTTTCGGGGGCGTCAATTCCAAGGAGCCGTACTTTTTCCTTCTTGCCGCCCAAGCCGAGATAAACGCTTAGGGTATCCCCGTCAATGACTCTTTCAACCCTCCTGTAAGTTTTGTCGCCGTAAATCCTTGGCGCAATCTGTATGTTTGTGCTTTGCACGCTGACAGAGCCGTGGCAGTGATACTCATTTTTTACAAGGCCGTATTTTTCGCAGTCCTTCATGCACTTGTGGCAGCCGAACTTGTCTGTTTTTTCGGGGCTTGCACTTGCAATTGTTGTCAGCAGCAAAAGAGAAATAACAGCAGCTGCCGCAACTATGCTAACAAGTTTCATCCTTAACCTCTTTTTCTCTGTTGCCGTTGAATTCCGGATATTTAAACCTATCCAAAGTACGCCTGCAGCTTTTTCTGCGTTTTTTCTTCAGCGAGCTCTTCTGCGTTGTAGCCGAATATTTCGAGTATCTTTTCAACTGCCGGCACTACCTGGTTGTTCACGTAATATTCCGGGTCGTACTCGCCTTCCTTTACCTCTTCTGGCAGCCTGACCCTGTCCCTTATCCTGTCGCTGCCTTGGATTACGACATATCTTATGACTGAGCCTGGCCCTACTGGTATGTTTTGCTCTTTCATCCTTTGTGCTGCTGCCACGTGCGGCCCGTATGACTCGTAGCTCTTTATTTCCTTCTGCAGCTGTGTTGTTATGATAACCTTTTCCACCGGTGTTTTTCTGCTTCTTATCTGGTGTATTACGCCTTTCACGTGTTCAACTGCCGTAGCAAGGTCGTTTTCCCGCAGTATTATGTCAAGGACTCTTTCCTGTGTTTCCTTTGCTATTTTTGACAGGTTTCTCCTGACTGTTTCAAACCCCCTTATTTTCATCCTGCCGTCCTCTGATATGAGCGCGTATTTTTTCTTAGCACCCAGGCCTGTGCCCTTTGTTCCCACAAATATCCCTGCAGGGTAGAATCCTTCGTAGTCGAGCTCCATCATTCCGGGCAGCGTTTTGTTTATGTCCGCTACGAAGTTGAGCGCTTCTCCGATAATTTTGCCTTCCAATGCCACCATGATTGAGTCTGTGTCGCTGTAAAGCACTTTGAAGCCTTCGCTTTTTGCCTTTTCTATGACGCTTTGTATGTGGTTCCTGCCGTAGGCTGTTATTGCCTTCGCGCATTCTATGCTGTACCACCTTGCCCCGAAGAAGCCGAAGTAGCCGTACATGGAGTTGGCTATTGTCTTCAGTGCCATCTGCCTGGCGTTGAGGGTTTTGTCGTTGCCTGTGGCTTTTATTATTTCCTTGACCCGTATCCTTCTTTTTATGACTTCGTCTATTACTGTTGGTATAAAACCGCGTCGCTTTGTGCAGAA
>JACPIH010000015.1 GCA_016188155.1 Candidatus Woesearchaeota archaeon
AGCGACGGCAGCGTCTGGAAGATAATTAGCGCGTATACGACAACAACGAACGGGTCAAGCGTCCTGATTATTGCAACCTTTGAAACGTCCAGGAGCTCAAGCGCCTTGTAAAAGAAAACAAAGCCAAGAACAGCGTTAACTGCTACCGCAATGGTAAGGAAGGGCAGCTGGCTTACCGGAAAAGGCTGGAGCTTTGAAAAGGCAACAGCGTATATGAGCAGGAACAGCGCGGTGTAAAGCGTCCTTAAGCTTACAAGCATCAAGGGGTTTATACTCTTGACGTAAACCTTTGACAGCACCTGGTGCACGGCTATTGCAAAAGATGCTGCAAGCGCAACAGCCACTCCCGTTGTCAGGTATTCGCCGTTGGCAAAGCTTATCGTAAAAGCACCAGCCAGTGCAATCACCATGCCGGCTATGTCTTGCGTGTGCAGCTTTTCCTTCAGGAAAAATATTCCCAGGAATATGATGAAGATTGTGCTGAACCTTATCAGGAACGCAGTCAGTGTTGGGCCTGCAATGTTTATCGCCTGGAACCAGAAGGCTGCGGCAACAGCGTTAGCCCCTCCTATAACAAGCCCGTCTTTCCAGTGCTCCCTAAACGTCCTTAGGGTTTTCGAAGCGTTCCTTGCCAGCAGCAGGAGAATAGACACTACAAACGCAATCCCAAACCACAGCGTGTTTAGCGTTTCAGGGTTAGTGTATTGCAGGAAATGCTTTGCAAGGATGAAGCCTGTTGAGAGGAACAGTGATGATAAAACAGCATAAACTAGTCCTGCGTTTTTCATAAAAAGCCAACTCTAAAAAATGAATGGTGGACCGGACGGGACTTTCATAGCCGTTTTCCCCCAGGGCTTCCACGTCGTTGTGACGACGGGACCAGTCGAGGCGTAACCTCGACTTGGTTTTCGCCGCTGCGAAAAAGGGCTGATTTGAACCCGAAGCCTAAACGGAAGCTTCAGTTTTGTCCGAAGCCTCACCGCGGCCAGCGGCGCGTTATACCAGGTTTAACTACCGGCCCATCCAACTTTAACGGGCAAAAGGGTTGTTTAAATAGTTTGTTGCAAAAATATGCACGCCGCGGACGGGAGTTGAACCCGTAAGGCCTTCGGGGCCACCTCTTTCTGAAAGAGGCGCGTCTACCAGTTTCGCCACCGCGGCGGCAGTTACTCAATATTTTTACATCTTAATGGAGTTATGCCCTGATTCTTTGGAAATTATTTGCCGAATGTGGAAATATTCTGAATGATGCTGTAAATCATGCGGAAAAGCGGCGATTTTTTGAATAAGTTGCGGCTTAATTGAAAAATTTTCGAATGAAGTTTTCAAAATAGCCTGTCAAAAGCGAAAGATATATTAAGCAGTACATCAATCATAATTCGAAGACCTTCGGGGTAACTCACTATTAAGGTGAGTGCGTCTGCCGGTTTCGGAACCCGGCTTTCTTATTTTTATTTTGTTAGAGGTGCCTTGCCCAAAAGTTTGCCCAAAAATAAAATTTTTCCAGTTGCTGAAATGACTGGCCAATTTTAATGCCTGCTCCTGGTGCCAATGCTTCGGCAATGTAAAAGCTTACTGTTGCTTTGGAGTTGTCTTCATTGTGAAGGGCTACTTCAGCCACCCTAAGCTCGCCGTAGACTATCGCTTTTTGTCTGTGAACATGCGCTTTCTCTTCCAACCCGAATTCCATTGCCCTTCTGGCTGCTATGTCTGCCGACTCCATAAGATTCCAATAAGCTGCTAGGCGCAGCGGGAATACTTGCCCGTATGGGAAACCCATATCAACCTTGCCTAAAGAAGATTGTACCATTTTATCGAGGGTGCTGAGCGCCAACAAAGGGCGACGGCCAATGTCAGCCCGCACACTTCCAAAAACCGAATCCGTACGCTGTTCAAGAGACATGACTGTTGCTGAGCGGAATAAGCAGGGATATATAAATTTCTTGCCTAAAGCAATGTGGTAAACTTTAAATACGCTCATCAGAAACCTTTCTCCAATGACGCTGCCGAAAGACATTGAAACTATGATAAGGAAGTATGCCCTGCAGAATGCTGCCCAGTTCGGAGGCAAGGCTGCCTCTGGAGCAGTTATTGGGAAAATTCTCGCTGAGAATCCTTCTTTGAAGTCAGAGATTAAAGAGGTAGCTGCTGCGGTGACCAATGTTCTCAGGTCTATCAACAAGCTGGACGTTGAGAATCAGGTAGCTGAGCTTTCCAAGCTGGCGCCAGAGCTTCTTGAGAAGAAAAAGGCTGAGAAGAAGGACCTGCCTGAGCTGAAAAACGCTTCCAAGGGCAATGTTGTCACGAGGATTCCGCCTGAGCCTTCCAAGTATGCCCACATCGGGCATGCGCTGAGCTTCCTTATCAATTACATGTACGCCAAGAAGTACAGCGGGAAGTGCTTTGTGAGGTTTGAGGACACTAATCCTGAGCTTGCCAAGAAAGAGTATGCGGATGCCATGTTGGATGACATGGAGTATTTGGGAATAAAGCCCAATAAGGTTGTACACATCAGCAATGACCTTCCTATGCTTTACGAGTTTGCTGAGAAGCTGATTAAGCAGGGCGGCGCATTTGTTTGCTTCTGCAGCCAGGAAAAGATGCGGGAGCTTCGCCATGAGGGCTTTGGCTGCAGCTGCAGGCAGAATGACTCAAAGCACAACCTTGACGAATGGAAGAGCATGCTTAACAAGAAGTATAAGGCAGGAGAGGCTGTTTTGAGGCTGAAGGGCAGTATGGAATCGCCAAACCATGTTATGAGGGACCCTGTCTTGTTTAGGATAACATACGCAGAGCACTACCTGCAGGGCAAGAAATATTGCGTCTGGCCCTTGTATGATTTTGCGAATTCTGTTGAGGATGGGGCAATGGGCATAACCCACATAATGCGCAGCAACGAGTTTGGCACCATGAGGACCGAGCTTCAGGACACGCTTAAGGCGCTTTTGAAGCTTCCAAAGCAGACTGTAATCCAGTACGGCAGGTTTAATGTGAAGGGCTCAGTAACACAGGGAAGGGAGATAAGGCGCATGATGGATGATGGCTCTATCAAGAGCTGGGATGACCCAAGGCTTGTCACTATAAAGTCCCTGCTAAGGAGGGGCATACAGCCCGAAACTTTTTGGGAGCTTGCCATTGAAGTCGGTCTTTCACCAACAGAAACGAACTTTGACTGGCAACTGATTAGCGCGGTTAACAGGAAGTATAAGGCAGGAGAGGCTGTTTTGAGGCTTAAGGGCAGCATGGAATCACCAAACCATGTTATGAGAGACCCTGTGCTTTTCAGGATAACATACACAGAGCATTACCTGCAGGGCAAGAAATATTGCACCTGGCCTTTGTATGATTTTGCGAATTCAGTTGAGGATGGGGCAATGGGCGTAACCCACATAATGCGCAGCAACGAGTTTGGCACCATGAGGACCGAGCTTCAGGACACGCTTAAGGCGCTTTTGAAGCT